>JAMPXD010000234.1 GCA_023701365.1 Geobacteraceae bacterium | reverse complement strand
TGCCGCGGCGACCGCGCTGGCCGATGGCCATGCCGGCAGCACGGGCTTGCTCCAGCGGCTCGACCCCCG
The DNA here is from genome assembly GCA_023701365.1 of Geobacteraceae bacterium. Lineage (GTDB taxonomy): Bacteria > Desulfobacterota > Desulfuromonadia > Geobacterales > Geobacteraceae > JAMPXD01. Next base: position 5,238 of record JAMPXD010000234.1, on the reverse strand, counting down.
CTGCAAGCTCGCGGGGATCCTCGCCCTGCTGGTCGCCGCGAGCCTGCTCCGCTCCCCGGCAATCGTCTGGGGCCTGTTTTTCCTCCCCCTGCTGCTCGCCTGCCGTTCCGGGATCGCCCCCGGCTTCTTCATCGGCAGGGTCTTCCCCCCGGTCCTCCTGTTCGGCGCGGCGGTCGCCCTGCCGGCCGTTTTCAACATCATCACTCCGGGCGAGCCGCTCTGGGTGGTGGCCGAGCTGGGGCGGAGCCGGGAGATCGGCCCCTGGCGGATTCCTGCCGAGATAGCGGTCACCCGGCAGGGGCTCCATGGTGCGGTCGTTTTCACCGGCAGGGTCGCGGCCTCGGTCTCGCTGGCGCTCCTTCTCCCCCTGACCACCCGCTGGAACGAGCTCCTGCGGGCCTTCGCCGCCTTCAGGGTGCCGCAGCTGTTCATCCTGGTCCTGGCGATGACCTGTCGCTACCTCGCGCTGCTGGTCCGGAGCGTCGCCGAGCTGCACGAGGCGAGGAAGAGCAGGACGGTCCGCTATCTCCCCGGCGGTGCGGAGCGGCGCTGGGTGGCCTCCCGCATCGGCTATCTGTTCGGCAAATCGTACCGGCTGAGCCAGGAGGTGCACGATGCCATGCTCGCCCGGGGCTTTGCCGGCGAGGTCACGGCCCTTGAGCCGCGGAGGGCGGGGAAAGGGGATTTCGTTTGGCTATTGATGGTCCTGTTATTCTGCATAGCCCTCATCATTCTTGATCGCGCCAATAACCATTAAACCTGAAAAGTTTTTGGCCACGAATTTTCACGAAGTTGCACCGAATATCCAATACGTCGTGAAGAAGCGGGTGTTCACCAGATCGGTGACCCCACAAGATTAAACCTAAAAACGGCAATTGGACACGGATTTACACGGAAAAAGCGGATTAACACCGATAATTCAAATGCATACCACGGCTTAACATCACCACCCTTTGGGTTAATGCCTTCAATGGGTTAAATCCGTGAAAATCCGTATAAATCAGATTTGATCCGTGTTCAAATGCTTTTTCAAGGTTAAATATGGGGTTAAGGACATTTGTGTTTATTCGTGCCATTCGTGGCTAACTGCAGTTTTTGGGTTAAATTGTTTCTCTTGGTGTCTTGGTGGTGAAAATATTCGGGTGAAGAGATGACAACCCCCATTTACGAACTTGCCGGCGTCAGCTACTGCTACGGGGACGACATCGTCGCCCTCGACGGCGTCGACCTGGCGGTCCGGCGGGGCGAGACGCTGGTGATCCTCGGCGCCAACGGCAGCGGCAAATCGACCCTGCTGAGGCTCCTGGACGGCCTGATCTTCGCCGGCCAAGGGACGGTGACCGCCTTCGGCGAACTCCTCAGCGAGGATCTGCTGGAGACCGACCGGTTCCGTCGCATCTTCCGCAGCAGGGTCGGCTTCCTGTTCCAGAACCCCGATGTCCAGCTCTTCTCACCCACGGTCTTCGAGGAGGTGGCGTTCGCCCCATTGCAGCTCGGCCTTTCGCCGGACGAGGCGCACGGGAGGGTCGAGGACCTCCTCGGCTGGCTCGGCATGGCGCGGCTCAGGGAGCGCTCCCCCATGCAGCTTTCCGGCGGGGAAAAGAAAAAGGTGGCGCTTGCCGCGGTCCTCGCCATGAACCCCGAGGTGCTCCTCCTGGACGAGCCGACCGCTGCCCTCGATCCCCGCACCCGGCACTGGTTCGTGGAACTGGCGGCAGAACTGGGACGGACCGGGAAGACCGTCGTTGCCGCCAGCCACGACCTGGATTTTGCGCGGCAGAGGGGAACGAGGGCCGTGGTGATCGGTGAAGACCACCGGATCGCCGCGGTCGGCCCGGCAGCGGCGGTCCTCGCCGACCGCGGCCTGCTCCTGGCTGCGAACCTGATCCACGAGGGGGACCCCTGCCGTTATCCGGCCGCGCCGCCGCGGGGGGCGCCCGCTCCGGTATTCTACCCCTTTGCCGCCCCCTGCAAGCGGAGGGGCTGGTAAAATGGGTCTGATTGGTGTATAAAAAAAACAGGGCGAAATGCCCCTATCCGATTACTTTGACGAGAGGTGGAACAATGAGGATACTGCTGGTCATACTTGTTTGCCTGATGTTTGCCGTGCCGGCGTTCGGCTTCGGCGCGGGGGTGGAGGGGTGCAGCGGCGACTGCACGGCCTGTCACAAGGTCACCAGGGAAGAGGTGAAGGATATCTTCAAGAACATCGACCCGGCCGTGGCGGTGGAGGATGTCACGCCGGCGCCGGCCCGGGGCCTGTACCAGATTACCCTGAAGAAGGGGACTACGCTCCAGATCGTCTACCTCGACTTTTCCAAGAACTATCTCCTGGCAGGGCAGCTGATCGACATCAAGAGCAAGCGCGACCTCACCCGGCAGGGGGTGGAGGACGCCACGGTGATCGACCCGGCCACTATCCCCCTTGACAATGCGCTGGTCATGGGGAATCCCAAGGGGACCAGGGTGCTCTACCTGTTCAGCGATCCCGAATGCCCTTACTGCGGCAAGCTGCACCATACCGTTGCCGAGCTGGTGAAGGAGGACCCGCAGCTGAAGGTGTACATCGTCCTGATCCCGCTCGACATCCACCCCGACTCCCTCTGGAAGACCGAGTCGATCGTCTGCAAGTCCAAGGAAGACATGGGGCTCGCCATCAAGATGCTGGAAAACAGCTACGAAAAGAAAGAGGTGCCGCGGCAGAGCTGCGGCAAGGTGAGCGGGGCGGAACTGAAGAAGGTCGGGGTCCGGCTCGGCATCAACGTCACGCCGACCGTGTCGTTCCAGAACGGCAAGGTATTCATGGGGGCGCGGGGGAAGGACGACATCAGGAAGATGCTGGAGCAGGGGGCAAAGTAGGGGCAAACCTTGTGTTTGCCCAAATTCGGGCGATCACAAGGATCGCCCCTACCGGAATTCGGGGAGCAGGGTCTTCAGCCGCCAGAGGTGGCGGCCATTTTCTTCCTCATAGGACCATTTCTGGAGGTCCTCAACCGTGTGCACCCTCGTGGAGGGGGGGCGGTAATAGTCCAGTTCCACCCGCACTGTTCCCTCCCCCTTCACCGGGTCGCACTCCATCGCCTTTACCCGGTAGTCGGCAACCTTGACCTCTCCTGCTTCCTTGATCCTTTGCCGGTACCCCTCCCAGAGCTGCGGGCTCACATGGGTGACCACCGCGCTCTCCAGCTCGTGCCAGCGGACCAGCTGGGTGTAACTGCGCGAGCTCGTTTCGAACTCGCTGCCGATGTTGATCTGCTTCACGGTGCTGCAGGCGGTGAAGACGAGCGGGATCATGGCTGTCAGCAGGATTTTTACAGGGTTCATGAACGTGCCTTTCCGGGGGGAGGCCCCTTGATGAATTTGACCAGCTCCACCGCTATCTCGTGCCTGCCGAACGGTGGTACCAGGTAGAAACCGCCGACATGGTCCCGGACCCCGGCGATGAACTCCCGGGCGATGGCGAGCCCTTCCCGTACCCCCGCTTCCTTCTCCTTCCCCCGCATCCGCATCCTGACCTCCTCCGGAATGACGATCCCCGGCACCTCGTTGTGGAGGTAATCGCAGTTCCGCTCGCTGACCAACGGGAGTATCCCGGCCAGGAGCGGCACCCCCAGATGGGCGGTCCGCTCCGCCATCTCGCGCAGCCTCTCCGCGTCGTAAACCGGCTGGGTCTGGATGAAGCGGGCGCCGTTGCCGATCTTTTTCGCGAGCCGCGCCACCTGGACCTCCATCCGCGGGGTGTTGGGGTTGAAGGCGCACCCTATGGTGAAGCCTGTTCCCGCGCCGATCGGGGCGCCCAGGGCGTTGACCCCGGCGTTCAGGTCTGCCAGGAGCTTGATCAGGCCGAAGGAGTTCAGGTCGAACACCGACGAGGCCCCCGCCTGCTCGCCGAGCCGGGCCGGGTCGCCGGTCACCGCCAGGATCGAGCGGACCCCGAGCAGGGCCGCCCCCATCAGGTCCGACTGGAGGCCGAGGAGGTTGCGGTCGCGGCAGGTGATGTGGACGATCACCTCGATCCCCACCTCCCGCTGGATGACGTTCGCCAGGGCGATGTTCCCCATCCGGACCCGGGCCAGGGGGTTTTCCGCCAGGTTGATGGCGTCTGCCCCCGCCTCCTGCAGCGCCCGGCAACCGGCCAGGACCTTGGCGCAGTCGAGCCCCTTGGGCGGGTCGAGCTCCACGGTGACGATCTTCTCCTCCCCCCAGCGGGCGAGAAACCCCTCCTTGGCGGCCTCCGGCCGCCGCTGCTGCGGGCCGGTCTCCACCCGGACCGCCACCCTCCTGGCGGCCGGCCGGACCCCTTGCAGCCGCTCGGCGATCCGCCGGATATGCTCCGGAGTGGTGCCGCAGCAGCCGCCGACCAGCCCGGCCCCGGCCCCGGCCATCTCCAGGGCCATGTCGGCGAAGTATTCCGGGGTGGCCCGGTAGATGTAGCGGCCGTCCAGGTATTCGGGGAAGCCGCTGTTGGCGTAGGCGGCCAGGGGGAGCTCGGTGACCCGGGCCATCCTCTTGACGCTGCGCAGCACCTCCAGCGGCCCGGCGCCGCAGTTGACGCCGATCAGGTCTGCGCCGGCCGCGGCGAGCTCCGCCGTGATGCTCTCCACCCCGGCCCCGCCGGCGCATTGCCCCCCTTCCATGTACGCCATGCTGGCGACGACCGGGAGGCCGGTCTCCCGGGCCGCCCGGAGGGCGATCTTCACCTGCTCCGGATCGGGGAAGGTCTCCAGGATGAAGAGGTCCACCCCCCCCTCGGCAAGGGCCAGGCATTGCTCCCGGAAGATGGCGAGGGCCTGGTCAATGGAGAGCTCCCGCTCCTCCCCCTTGATCCGGATCAGCGGGCCGACCGAGCCGGCCACGAAGACGTCGTGTCCCTGCGCGGCCTTCCGGGCGAGCCGGGCGCCGTGCAGGTTGATCTCCCGCACCCTCTTGTCCAGGCCGATCGCCTGAAGCTTGCTGTAGTTGGCGCCGAAGGTGTTGCTCTCGATCACCCGGGCGCCGGCGGCGACGTATTCGGCGTGCAGCTCCAGCACCAGCTCGGGCCGGACCAGGTTGAGGTGCTCGAAGTTGACCTCCAGCCCCACCCCCTTGGCGTAGAGCATGGTGCCGATGGCGCCGTCGCCGACCAGCACTTCATTTTTCAGTCTGTCGAGAAAATTCATGGGAACCATAATTTGCAATTGGATGCGGAAAAGGCGGATAACAGAAGCTTGTAGGGGCGACGCATGCGTCGCCCGGCGC
>JAMPXD010000035.1 GCA_023701365.1 Geobacteraceae bacterium | reverse complement strand
GGGGATTTTTTTATGCTGTCAGATCTGTTCAGCTTTAATGCTTGCCGTGCCCCTCTTTGCCCGGCTCCTCCTTCGGGATGACCCCGTGGCAGTCGGCGCAGTTGCTCTTGACGATCTCGGTGCCGATGTCGACCGGATGGACGAACTGGGTCACCAGCGCGCCGGGGGCGACATTCTCCTGCTTCTGGCCGATCACCGTGTGGCAGAGGTTGCAGTCCTTGGAGATCACCTTGCCGTCCGGCGATTTGTGCTTGCCGTCATGGCAGCGGAAGCAGCCGGGGAAATAGAGGTGGCCGATGTTGTCCGGATAGGTATCCCATGAGACCTTCATTTTGGGGAAGAAGTTCCTGGAGTAGATCTTCTTCACATCCGCGACCGCCTGATTTATGGCAGCGGCCTTCTGGGGGGCCAGTTTGGGATAGTTGGCGGCGTAGTAAGCGGGTATCCCCTTGGCAATGGCCGCGTAGGCCTCTTCCTCGCTCTGGTAGGTCTTGGTCAGCAGATCCACCGAGACCTTCTTGATATAGGGGAGAGTTGCATCAATCCGGCCGGAAACGAAACTCTCGTCCATCTCGCGGCTGGGGGAACGGTAGATGTGGGTCGGCCGGTTATGGCAGTCGATGCAGTCCATCAGCCGTTTTTCCCCTTTGGCAATCTCATCCTTGGTCAGCGGCTTCTCGGCGTCGATGTACTCGACGATCTTGCCGTCCTTCTCCTTCATCACGATGTAGGGAAGGTCCTGCCGCTTGCGGTCCCGGGCGATGTAATGGATCTCCTTGTCGATATGGCCGTGGATTCCCCGGTCCTCAGGGGTCTTCGGCGTTACCCCGATCTTGAGTATCATGTTGATTTCCCGGGGCGTATTCTGCTCGTTGGGCGCATAGTGATAGTAGATCTTCTGCCGGCCCGAATAGAACTTTTCCGGCCAGTGGCAATGCATGCAGGTGTCCTTGGCAGGACGGAGGTTATCGATCGGTGTATGGATCGGGGTCGGGTAGGTCTTGGCCAGGACGGCATAGAGCTGCCTCATCCCGGAGATCTTGGCCTTCACGTACCAGGCCGCGCCTGGCCCCACATGGCACTCCACGCATTTGACGTGGGCGTGCGGCGAATTGCCCCAGGCGGTGTGCTCCGGCGCCATCGGGACATGGCAGAGCTCGCCGCAGAAGCTGGTCGATTCGGTGAACTCGTATCCCTTGATGGTGGCAACCGTGATGATGAGGACGAACACGACCGAGGCGAGGATGAAAAAGATGAACAGGTGGCGCTTGTGGGGGTCGTTCAGGTCGATGCGCGGGTAGGGGGGGATCGCACCCGGCGCCGCAGTCTGCCGCTGCATCCTGACACGGAACATGCCGAGCGGCACCAGCAGGAGCCCGAAGATCAGCATGCTCGGCAGAATGAAATAGGTCAGTATCCCGATATAGGGATTCTCCACGCCGGTGATGGCCTCCAGCGCCATTATGGCGATGACGACCCCCGCAGCGACCACGGCCAGCAGCAAGCCGACGAGGCTGACAAGGTTGTAGATATAACCCGTGCTCTTCGATTTCGCCATACATTCTCCTTTATGCCTGCATTTTTATGTCGATATAATTATACTTGTCTAATCATGTTGCGTTGCACAACAACCGCAACACTTTACAATGACGCAACGGACCTTGTCAAACCAAAAATGGCCGATCCCGAAGGCCCCGCAGATAAATACTAAATAGTTCTTGATTATTAAGATCGCGATATATTAAATAAACATATCGGCTTTGCAGTGATGGCTGCCGGAAATACCGATGTTGCAGCCGAACTGCCTGGAAAGGACGGATTATGAAAGAACGGAAGGTCAAATCGACCAACTACTACGAGTACCTGGCAACGATCCTGGACAGTGTTGCAGACGGCGTGTTCACGGTTGATGAGGAGATGCGGATCGCCTCGTTCAACCGGGCCGCCCAGGAAATCACGGGATTCACCGCCGACGAGGCTATCGGTCGCAAGTGCCACGAGGTGTTCCGCACCGACATCTGCTTTTCCACCTGCCCCATCCGCGAGGCGCTCGAATCCGGAGAGGCGGTGGTCAACCGGGAAGTGGACATCATCGACAAGCATAACCGGAAGGTGCCGATCTCGGTGAGCGCCTCGGTTCTGCGCGATGCCCATGGCCAGGCGGTCGGCGGCGTCGAGACCTTCCGCGACCTCTCGCTGATCTATATCCTGAAACGGGAGATCAAGGAGAAATATTCCTTTCGCGACCTGGTCAGCCGCAACCCCGCCATGCGCCGCCTTTTCGACATCCTTCCCGACATCGCCGCCAGCGAGGCGACGGTCCTCTTGAACGGGGAGAGCGGCACCGGCAAGGAGCTGTTCACCAAGGCGATCCACGACCTCAGCCCGCGCCGGGGAGGGCCACTGGTGGTGGTCAACTGCGGCGCCCTCCCGGAGCAGCTCCTGGAATCGGAGATATTCGGGGTGAAACGGGGGGCCTACACCGGCGCCGTGGAAAACCGCCCGGGCCGCCTGGAACTCGCCCAGGGGGGGACCCTGTTCCTCGACGAAATCGGCGACCTCCCCCTCCCCCTCCAGGTAAAGCTCCTCCGGGTCCTGGAGAACAAGGAGTACCAGCCCCTCGGCGGGAGGCATCAGCTCAAGGCGGACGTCCGCTTCGTGACCGCGACCCACCGTGACCTGGAGGCGATGGTGGAAGAGGGGCTGTTCCGCCGCGACCTGCTGTTCCGCATCAATGTGGTGACCCTGAAAATCCCCCCCCTGCGCGAGCGGACCGAGGACATCCCCCTCCTCATCGACATCGCCCTCGACCGTTTCAATCAGCGCTACGGCAAGAAGATCCGCGGTTTTTCCTCGGAAGTGTTGCAGATGCTGCTCCACCATTGCTACCCCGGCAACGTCCGGGAGCTCCTGAACATCGTGGAGCAGACGGTAATCCTCTGCCGTGGCGGGGAAATAGGCGTTGACCAGCTCCCCGCGGTCTTTTCGGCCAACTCCCGGGTGGAGGAACCCCCTCCTCCCACCCCTGGCGCCTTTACCCGGGAAAACCTCTCCGAGCTCATGGAGCGCCACAACGGCAACCGCTCGCAGATCGCACGTGAGCTCGGGGTGGACCGGACCACCCTGTGGCGCTGGATGAAACGACTCGGCCTCGACCGATAACCGTCCATGTTGCGACCGTTGCAACACCCTCTCGCCGCAATGCAACAGCTGTTGCACACCCGCCGCTTACCCTTCCGAATCAGGCAGTTGTAACGATTATGGACGATTAACACTAATCCGTATACATTATTGCAACCTAATTATCTTCCTCCCCGCGTTGCAGCTGCAACGCCACCCCGCCGGACCAACGAACCCCGGCAAAGCCCCCCTCCATGCCTAACATGCTGATTTAACTACTATTTAAATTTTTTTACGCCCTCCCGCAACGATTCGGCACGTCCTTTGGAATAGGGAATGGCATGAAAACGAATCGCAACAACATGACACGCATCGCCGTTCCTTACTACGGGGCGTTATCGTTGCCCCCCTCCGGGCTGTCGCGGGTGTTTTTCCTGGTCGAGGTCAACATGGACACCAGGTCGGTCAACAACATCAGCCTCCAGGTATGGAACCCGAAAAAGGAGCCGAACCTTTCGTCCTGGCTGCGCCAGCTTGGCACAAACGGGGTAATCTGCAGCGACAACCCGTCCCAGTATGAGGTGGCCCTCAATACGGAGGGGATCTGGGTCCAGTGGAAGCAGGAGGGGGAGGTCCACGAGGTCGTCGAGAAATGGCTGCAGAGCAAACCAGAACAGGGGCAGGCGCCCGTCTATGAGAGCCCCGCCGGCTCCGGCGTGACCTGCGCCCTGAAACCCGCCTGGCAGCTGGGTTAACAACCGTTTTCGGCATTGCCGGCGCAAGAGAGGCTCATACCGGTGGCGCCTCTTGACCTGCCGGCATTGCACAAGATAGAGAAGAGACAAAGGCAGTAAAAAATCCAGAGGGAAAGGAAGAAGTCAGTCATGGCAAACGGTATCAACACCACCAGCATTTCTTTGAACGCCATAGAAAGTATGGTAGTGGGGAGGCTCAAATCGGGGAGCAAGGGTTTTTACGCGCTCCTCCTCCTCTCCGGTCTTCTCGTCGCTGTCGCGGCGGGAGTAGGGATTCACGCAATGGTCAAGGGGCACGAGGCATTCTACAACGTGACCAGGGAAATGCCATGGGGCATCCTGATCTCGGCCTACGTGTTCTTCGTGGTGACCTCCACAGGGCTCTGCCTGGTCTCATCGATCGGCCACGTTTTCGGAGTCCAGGATTTCATGCCGATCGCGAAACGATCGGTGTTTCTCTCGATCGCGACGATCCTCTCCGGCTTTTTCGTGATCGCCTTCGAGATCAAGATCCCCTGGCGGATGGCGATCTACAACGTGATCTCCCCCAACATCACCTCCAATATCTGGTGGATGGGGACCCTGTACGGGATCTACCTGATGTTCATGTTCGCCGAGTTCGTCTTCCTCAATCTCGACAAGCACAAGCCCGCGGTATTCTGCGGATTCAGCGGCTCCGTCGCCGGCATCGCCGCCCACAGCAACCTGGGTGCGGTATTCGGGCTCCTGATGGGTCGCGAGTTCTGGCACGGCCCCTACATGCCGATCTACTTCATCACCTCCGCCATGATGACCGGCTGCGCCGTGATCATCCTGTTTCACTACCTGGCCTACAAGGTCAACGGCGAGCAGATGGACGGCAAGATGAGGCGCGCCCTTGAGGTAACCAACAAGATCGGCATCCTGCTGATCTGCGTCATCATGTTCTTCACCACCTGGAAGATGGTGTCGGGGATTGCCGGCCAGCCCGCCGGCAAATACGAGGCGATCATGGCGCTGGTCAGCGGCCAGTTCGCCCCCAATTTCTGGATCTTCGAGGTCGGCATGGGAATGGTGTTCCCGCTCGCCATGTTCTATCTCTCCAAGGGGAAAAACCTCACCATGATGTTCCTCGGGTCGCTCTCGATGATCATCGGTATCTTCGTCATGCGCTTCGACCTGGTCATGGTCGGCCAGGCGGTGCCGGTCTTCCATGAGCTGGGGGTGAACGAATACAAGCACATCATGAGCTACACCCCATCCCTCTACGAAGGGCTGATCACCATCGGCGGCGTCGGCATGACCATCTTCATGTTCCTCCTGGGTGAAAAGCTCTTTGCCGGCCACAAGGTCGAGGAGCACGCTGAGCATCATTGATGCTCAGCCGAAAAAACCAGCTCGAACCAATACACTTTTCATAGGGGATACGACATGTTTGACAAGATAAAACTTGATAACCTCAAAAACGAAGGGGTGGAAAACGTGCCCATGAAGGAACGCCGCGAGTTCCTGAAAATGGGGTTCGCCCTGACCGGAATCTTCGCCGGCGGCACCATCTTCTCCGCAGTATCGAGCATTGACCGGGTCTTTGCATCTTCCGAGGAATTCGCCAGCAAATACCCCTACAAACCGCACTACAGCATGGTCATCCACCAGGATCGCTGCATCGACTGCGAGCGTTGCGTGGAGGCGTGCGCCGCCACCAACCACGTCCCCCACGAGGGATACCGCACCAGGATCCTGCAGCGGGACGTCCCCGACGCCGTCGGCCAGAAGAGGGAATTCATTCCGGTGCTCTGCAACCAGTGCAACCTCCCCCAGTGCACCCGGGTCTGTCCGACCAAGGCGACCTACAAGGACCCGCAAAACGGCATCGTCATGATGGACATCGCCAAGTGCATCGGCTGCCTCACCTGCCAGGAGGGGTGTCCCTACAACGCCCGTTACTTCAACGAGGAGAAGCACGCGGTAGACAAATGCAACTTCTGCTTCGACACCCGCCTTTCCAAGGGGGAGAAACTGACCGGCTGCGCCGCCGCCTGCCCGGCCCAATGCCGCGTCTTCGGCGACCTCTCCGATCAGAGCAGCGAGGTGTACCGGAAGGTCCATCAGATCGAGAAAGCCGTCTGGGTTCTCCGTCCCGAGGCGGGCACCAGGCCGAACGTATTCTATACCAAGGGTTAACAGAACAAATTCAACATCACAGGGGTTAAATCATGAATAAATCCATAACTGTCATCATAGCAGCCGCCCTGATGTCGCTCGCCCTCGCCGGTCCCGGCCTGGCCGGCGACAACACGAACCACGGCGGCGACATCGTCTATACCAAGCCGGTCAAGTCGGTGCTGTTTTCCCATAAGGTCCACGTGGAGCAGAAGGGGCTTACCTGCGACATGTGCCACGCCAGGTCGTTCGAGATGGAGGCGCTGAAGGCCCAGGAGAACCCCGACTTCACCATGGAGTCCCTCTACCAGGGGAATTACTGCGGGGCCTGCCACAACGGCACCATGGCCTTCGCCTCCAACACCCGCTGCGCCAGCTGCCACACCGGCGTCAAGGGGAGCACGGTGGCCCAGGGCCATTAACAGAGCGGGCGCGCCCCACAGGGGCGCCAACCAAAAAGGAGTTTACCCATGGAAACGCTGAAATTCGGTCTGATGCTGACAATCATCCCCTTTACCCTGGTATTCATGTTCATCACCATCTGGTGGGCAATGGTCGACATGTCGGTGCGCAAGGTCACCGGCCTGCGAAGGGCGATCTGGAGCATGGTGGTAATCCTTCTCCCGCCGGTCGGGGCAATACTTTACAACTTCATGGTAAGGCAGCGGGACGTGGCCGCAAAATACGACGCCTCCCTTGCCGGGCAGCACTAATCAGGAACCTTAAGAAAGGAGTCCCCCATGGAAACCATTAAATTCGGCCTGATGCTGACAGTCATCCCCTTCATCGTGATCTTCATGTTCATCACCATCTGGTGGGCCCTGGTCGACATCTCCGTAAAAAAGATCAGGGGCCCTAAGCGGGCCTTGTGGACCCTGCTGGTCATCCTCCTGCCGCCGGTCGGCACGCTTCTCTACAGTTCACTGGGGAAGGAGCGGGAGGCAACCCCGGCCGCCTGATGCCGGGACGAATCAACCTAAAAACGGCAATTGGACACGGATTTACACGGAAAAAGCGGATTAACACCGATAATTCAAATACATACCCGGTTTTAACATCACCACCCTTTGGGTTAATGCCTTCAATGGTTTAAATCCGTGAAAATCCGTATAAATCAGATTTGATCCGTGTTCAAATGCTTTTTCTAGGATCAAGACCTCCGGGGTTTCGAAACCTCGGAGGTCTGCCGAAATTACACCCATCCTGCTGACGGGGGCTGCATCCAGCCCCCTTTTTCGTGGCGCGGGAACACACCTCTCGCCGGCCGAAAACGCCCGCCAGGGGCCGCCCCATCCTTGACAATTCCCGCCGCTTCTGTTAGCCTCCCAACCACAGATCCCCTCTTGCTAGATGCAACGAGCAAAGATCGGCATAAGATTTCCCGCAAGGAGCAGCAGATGGCGAAAAAACTCTTTATCCCCGGCCCGGTCGATGTCGCCCCGGAGATCCTCCAGGCCATGGCGACCCCGATGATCGGCCACCGGATGCCGGAGTACGCCCTCCTCCACAAGGGGGTCAAGGAAAAGCTGAAAAAGGTCCTGTTCACCGAACAGAGGGTCTTTCTCGCCACCTCCAGCGCCTTCGGCGTCATGGAGGGGGCGGTCCGGAACCTGGTGGGCAAACGCTGCGCCAACTTCTGCAACGGCGCCTTTTCCGACAAGTGGCACGACGTCACCAGGCGCTGCGGCAAGGAAGCGGACCAGTTCAAGGTGGAGTGGGGCAAGCCGGTCACCCCCGAACTGGTGGACCAGGCCCTCGCCACCGGCAGGTACGACGCCATCACCCTCATCCATAACGAGACCTCGACCGGGGTCATGTCTCCCCTGCCGGAGATAGCCGAGGTCCTGCGCAAATACCCCGAGGTCGTCTCCATCATCGACACCGTCTCCTCCATGAGCGCCCTGTGCATCCCCGTGGACGAGCTCGCCATCGACTGCTGCATCTTCGGGGTGCAGAAGGCCTTTGCCCTTCCGCCGGGGCTGGCTGTCTTCACCGCCAGCGAAAAGGCACTGGAGAGGTGCAGGGGGATCGAGGGGCGGGGCTATTATTTCGATTTCCTCGAATTCGCCGCCAACGACGTCAAGGACAACACCCCCTCAACCCCCTGCATTTCCCAGATCTACGCCATGGACCGGCAGCTGGACCGCTTCTTTGCCGAGGGGCTGGAGCAGCGCTGGGCGCGGCACCGGGAGATGGCGGAGCTTGTCGGCGGCTGGGTGCGAGAACGGGGCTACGGATTCCTTGCCGACGAGCCGTACCGTTCCGTCACCCTCACCTGCGCCGTCAACGACCGGGGCACCGATCTGGCGGCCCTGAAGAAGCGGCTCGGCGAGCGGGGCTACGCCTTCGACGACGGCTACGGCAAGATCAAGGGAAAGACCTTCCGCATCCCCCACATGGGGGACATGCAGCCGGCCGACCTGGCGGATTTTCTCGGGGTCATCGACGAGATAACGGCAACCCTGTGAAATCCCGCTAAATCAATTCAGGTACGGGCCTATGGAAGAAGTGGAACACGAAAAGGCGGGAAAAATAGTCCGGGGACTCTCCCTCTATCTACTGAGCGGCGCAGCAGCCTTCAGCCTGGAAGTGATCGTCTACGCCGACAAGGGGTGGCGCCAGGGGCTGGCCTGGTGGTTGACCAGATTCCTGGGGATCGGCATCTGGCTGATCGCACCCTATGCAGGGATGAGCGCGCTGGTGGTCAAGCTGAAACATACGCTGCGCCAGCAGGTAGTCCTCCTGTTCGGCTCTCTCGGCATCGTGGTATTCGGCATAAGCATCCTCTTCGAGGGTTTCTTCGTGCACTCCGACCCGCGCAGCTGGATTCTGTACGTACTGATCCCCCTCTACCAATGGATCGCAGTGGCAGGTGCCGCTGCCCTCAGATATGCGATCGGCAGGCAACAGAAATGATCAGGATACCAGGAAAAAGGAGGCTACCATGAAGTGTCCCAACTGCGGGGAAAGAACAGCGGTGGAGGTCGATATGCATTCCTCAGGCTTCAGCGCCGACGAGTCGCCGGTCAAGGAGTGCGGGGCCTGCGGCCTCGTCTGGCGGGTCAAGACGGTGGGTGACCAGAGGGAAATCGACATCATCAAGCCCGCCAACAAGGCTTAAACCTAAAAACGGCAATTGGACACGGATTTACACGGAAAAAGCGGATTAACACTGATAATTCAAATACATACCCTGGCTTAACATCACCATCTGTTTGAGTTAATGTCCTCAATGGCTTAAATCCGTGAAAATCCGTATAAATCAGATTTGATCCGTGTTCAAATGCTTTTTCTTGGTTAAATCCTGAAAAGCCGCAACCGTCCGGCAATGAAGATAGAGACGCGGCGCGCCGCGTCTCTGGGTAGTTTCCCGCTATTCGGCTTCGAACAGCTCCTTGCCAGCGCCGCAGAGCGGGCAGACCCAGTCATCCGGCAACTCCTCGAAGGGGGTGCCCGGGTCAACCCCGTTATCCGGGTCCCCTTCCGCCGGGTCGTAGATATACTGGCAGATCGTGCATCTCCACCTTTCCATCGGTTCCCTCCTTATCCCATCTTTGACTAATGCCTTGAATTCTACCAACCCCTTTCCACCTGTCAACAGCCGCTGCCCAGCGCAACCGGCCCCCCGCAATTTTTACCTTGATTTTACAAAACGATGTGATATTTTAGCAAAAATAAAATTCTCAATCACTTCAGGAAGGGGCAAGAAACATGGGCTACGAGGTAAACAACGAGCAACTGCGGAAATGGGTTGAGGAAGTCTCGGCTTTGTGTGAACCTGACAGGATCCATTGGTGTGACGGTTCACAGGAGGAATACGATGAGCTCTGCAGGCAACTGGTTCAGAGCGGCACCTTCCGCAGACTGAACGAAGAGAAGCGTCCCAACAGTTTTCTGGCCTGCTCGGACCCGATCGATGTGGCGCGGGTCGAGGACCGGACCTTCATCTGTTCCATCGCCAAGCATGATGCGGGGCCGACCAACAACTGGATGCCCCCGAAGGAGATGAAGGAAACCCTGCAGAAGCTGTTCAGGGGGTGCATGCGCGGCCGGACCATGTACGTGATCCCCTTCAGCATGGGGCCGCTCGGCTCCCCCATCGCCAAGATCGGGGTGGAAATATCGGACTCCGCCTACGTCGCGGTCAACATGCGGATCATGACCCGGATGGGCAAAAAAGTGATCGATGTGCTGGGCGACGGCGACTTCGTCCCCTGCCTCCATTCGGTGGGTGCACCCCTGGAGCCTGGCCAGAAGGACGTCTCCTGGCCCTGCAACAAGGAGAAGTACATCGTCCACTTCCCGGAGGAGCGCTCCATCTGGTCGTTCGGCAGCGGCTACGGCGGCAACGCCCTGTTGGGCAAGAAGTGCCTGGCCCTGCGGATCGCCTCCAAGATCGGCCATGACGAGGGGTGGCTGGCCGAGCACATGCTGATCCTCGGGGTCGAGTCCCCGGAGGGGGAGAAGACTTATGTCGGCGCCGCCTTCCCGAGCGCCTGCGGCAAGACCAACTTCGCCATGCTCATCCCCCCCAGGACCTTCCAGGACAAGGGATGGCGGGTCACCACCATCGGCGACGACATCGCCTGGATCAAGCCGGGCCCCGACGGCCAGCTCTACGCCATCAACCCGGAGGCGGGCTACTTCGGCGTGGCCCCCGGCACCTCGGCCAAGACCAACCCCAACGCCATGGCCTCCTGCGCCGGCAACACCATCTTCACCAACGTGGCCCTCACCCCGGACGGCGACGTCTGGTGGGAGGGGATGACCGACGAGCCCCCCGCGGAGTTGACCGACTGGCAGGGTAACCCCTGGACCCCCGGCTGCGGCAGAAACGCGGCCCACCCCAACTCCCGCTTCACCGCACCTGCCAGCCAGTGCCCCTCCATCGACCCGGACTGGGAAAACCCGAAAGGGGTGCCGATCAGCGCCATGATCTTCGGCGGCCGGCGCAGCACCGTGATCCCGCTGGTCTACCAGTCGGTCAACTGGCCGTTCGGGGTCTATCTCGCGGCGACCATGGGGTCGGAGACCACCGCCGCCGCGGTCGGCAAGATCGGCGACGTCCGCCGCGACCCGATGGCGATGCTTCCCTTCTGCGGCTATCACATGGCCGACTACTTCCACCACTGGCTCCAGGTGGGGCGCACCACCCCGAAGCCGCCGCGGATCTTCAGCGTCAACTGGTTCCGCAAGGACGCCGACGGCAAGTTCCTCTGGCCCGGCTTCGGCGAGAACATGCGGATCCTCAAGTGGATCGTCGACCGGGTCCACGGCAATGCCGCCGCGGTCGAGAGCCCGCTCGGCTGGATGCCGCGCTACGAGGACCTGGACTGGGACGGGCTGGACAACGTCAGCCGGGAGCAGTTCAACGAGCTGACCTCGGTGGACCGTGACCTCTGGAAGGACGAGATCCTGTCCCACGAGGAGCTCTTCATCCGGATGTACGACCGCCTCCCCAAGGAGTTCCTCCATATCCGCGAGCTGATCCTGTCCAGCCTGTGGCGGGCGCCGGAGCACTGGGAACAGTATGATCCCAATACGGTGAGCAACTATTTCGACTAACGGCGCGTTTGTCACGCCACCATCAGCAACCCGTCAGCCCCGGTTCGTCCCTGCTTCAGCAGGCGGCCGGGGCTGACCCGTTTCCGGGGGGGAAGCCTCGTTTGCCGGCCAAATCCACGTTTATGTTTACATGCTTGACGCTCTCCCGTGACAGGTTTACTCTATGAAGCAGCTGCGGTGCATCAGAGTGACAAGGAGCGTGACATGAGCAACCCCCCTCGGAACGGTGTCCTTACCGTGATGATCGTCGACGATTCCGAAGTGGCGCGAAACCTTCTGCGGGACATTCTCGAAGAGTGTGGCTACACGGTCATTGCCGAAGCGGCCGACGGCGTGGAGGCTGTCGCGAAATACGATGAGCTGCGGCCGCTGGTGACGATAATGGATGTGAAGATGCCGCGCAAGGACGGCATCGAGGCGACCAGGGAGATTCTCGCCCTGAACGGGGATGCCAGGGTGCTCATCTGCAGTTCCGCGGATCACGACTCCCTCATTGCGGCTTCGGCAGAGGCAAGAGCCAGCGGCGTCATTTACAAGCCGTTCATACTGGAGCAGATCGTTGCGGCCATTGAAGCCGTCCTCTAGAGGGGTTTCAGGAATTTCGCGGGGATATTTGATGCGAGAGGCGGCCATACGGTCGCCTCTTCTGTTTTCGCCCCCTGGAAATCAGCGGACGATTTGCAACCCGATAAATCGAAGCTACAATTGAACATTGGCACTCTGCCGGCAGTCATTCGCTGTTATTTCGGGGACGCTCGGGATGTTCAGAAAGGGCGATCTGGTAAGGCACGGAACGATGCCGTCATGGGGAATCGGCAGCGTTGTCAAGGCCCCAAGAGGGGGAAACCTCCTGATCAGGTTCGAACAGGCGGGGGACAAGCTCATTCATCCCGGCTACGCCCCCCTGACCATGGTCCGGGAAGACGAACTCCTGTACCTGGTGATCAGGGAGGTGCAGATCAAGAGGGGGCGCACCGTCAAGACCGCCCGGGTGATACCGGTCGTGAAGCGGGAGCGCGAATAGGCGAAGGAGAGAGGTCGATCGTGAAGCTCAACGACATCACCAGGGGCACGGGGCTGGAAGAACACGGCATAACCAACGCCAACCTGATCTATTGGACCCCTCCCACCGCTGTCCTTTACGAGCTGATCGTCAAGCGGGGCGAGGGGCTCATTTCCCACCTGGGCGCGGTTGCGGTAAAGACCGGCCACTATACCGGCCGCGCCGCCAACGACAAGTTCATCGTCGACGAGCCCTCCTGCCATGACCATATCGACTGGGGGAAGGTGAACCGCCCCTTCGACCCGGAGAAATTCGCCGGCCTCTACAAGAGGATGCTCGCCTACCTGCACGGCAAAGACCTGTTCGTCCAGGACTGCTTCGCCGGCGCCAGCCCCGGGCACCGCCTGCCGGTCCGGATAATCACCGAAAAGGCCTGGCACTCCCTGTTCGCCCGCAACATGTTCATCCGGGCGACCCCCGCGGAGCTCGCCGGCCACAGGCCGGCCTTCACGGTCATCGACATGCCGGCCTTCCATGCCATCCCCTCGGTGGACGGCACCAACACGGAGACCTTCATCATCGTCGACTTCGCCGGCAAGGTCGTCATCATCGGCGGCACCAGCTATGCCGGCGAGATCAAGAAGTCGATCTTCACCCTCCTCAACTACCTCCTCCCCCGCGACAGGAGAGTGCTTTCCATGCACTGCTCGGCCAACGCCGGCGCCCAGGGGGATGTCGCCCTGTTCTTCGGCCTCTCCGGCACCGGCAAGACCACCCTGTCCGCCGACCCGGGACGGGCACTGATCGGCGACGACGAGCACGGCTGGGACGACCGGGGGGTGTTCAACTTCGAGGGAGGCTGCTACGCCAAGATCATCCGGCTCTCCAGGGAGTCGGAGCCGGAGATCTACGAGACCACCCGCCGCTTCGGCACCATCCTGGAGAACGTCGCCATCGACACGGTGACCCGCCGGATCGATCTGGACGACGACTCCTTCACCGAGAACACCCGCGCCTCCTACCCGATCACCCATATCCCCAACATCGTCCGCTCCGGCATGGGGGGCCACCCGAACCAGGTGATCATGCTCACCTGCGACGCCTTCGGGGTGCTGCCGCCGATCGCCCGGCTGACCCCGGAGCAGGCCATGTACCACTTCCTCTCCGGCTATACCGCCAAGGTGGCCGGCACCGAGGCGGGGGTCACCGAGCCCCAGGCGGTCTTTTCCGCCTGCTTCGGCGCCCCCTTCATGGCGCTCCACCCCTCGGTCTACGCCGAGCTCCTGAAGGAGAAGATAGCCCGGCACAACGTCGGCTGCTGGCTGGTCAACACCGGCTGGAGCGGCGGCGGCTACGGGGTCGGCTCCCGGATACCGATCGCCTGTTCCCGCGCCCTGATCAACGCCGCCATCGACGGCACCCTGGCGAGCGGCGAGATGGAAAAGGAGCCGTTCTTCGGCCTGATGATCCCGAAGGGATGTCCGGGGGTCCCGGCGGAGCTCATGAACCCGCGCAACGTCTGGGAGGACAAGGCAAGATACGATGCAACCGCCAGGGAGCTCGCGGAGAGGTTCCGCAGGAACTTCGCGCAGTACCGGGGCTATGTTTCCGCCGAGGTGGCAGAGGTGCTATGATCCTCGCCATACAGCTTAAATTGAGCTAAAGAAAAGGGGGCATGCGCCCCCTTTTCTTTTTCGCGGAACGTCTGGAACTTTTCCATAAATGGTGCTATAAAGTTCATGATCCGCGTGGCTGGATTTTTACCAGCCTTTACGACAAGGGAGGCTTAAACCAATGGGACTGGCGAAAGAAGAGGCAAGGAGGTTGATCGACAGCTTGCCGGCGCAGGCTACGTGGGATGACATCATGTACGAGTTTTACGTCAAGAAAAAACTGACCGTAGCCCTGGAAGCCGCCGAGCAGGGGAAGGTCGTGTCGCACGAGAAGGCCAGGAAGCGGCTCCTTTCGCAATGAAAATCGAATGGGCCGAACCTGCCCTGCTCGACCTGGAAGGGATACGCGACTATATCCGGAAGGATTCCGAGTATTATGCGCGCCGCTTCGTTGAAAAGATTGTCGCGGCAGTCGAGAAGCTCGCAAAGTTCCCCGGAATCGGCCGCCATGTTCCCGAGGCCGATGACGAGACTATCCGCGAACTTATTTTCCGGGATTATCGTATCATGTATCGCCTGGAGCAAAGACGGGTCCTCGTTCTGACTGTAATCCATGGGGCAAGAGACCTGGAACAGCGGGAAATCAAGCCTTGGGAAGTAGTGTAATGTATTTCTGACAGCAGGGGCAGGGTCCCCTGGCATGGGAGTTCCCGGTCAGGGGTTTCCTTCAATAAGGGAGTTAATCCCTTATCTACGCATTGTCTGACGGAAAGTAACAGGACAGGCCCCGCGGACGACGACCAATCCATTTCCCATGAAAAAAACCATTCTCACCATCCTGGCCCTCCTCTGCTTCATCATCATGGTCATCTCATTCTTCACCGGCGGCCGTGTCCGCCTGCTCGGCGTTCCCATCAGCGGCGTGGTGTTCTAACTTCCCCTCCTCTCCCTCGTCCTCATGCTCCGCCTCCCTCCTCACCAGCCCCATTTTTTATCGGTTACAGTTCTTTTTTTTAAAAAACAGCGGGCAATACATTCCCCAGCTTTGGTAGTCATTATTTGACGACGCGCCATTGCAGAGATTAGATTTTGCTTTATTATTATCATTAGTGCAGCAGCCATTCGCCCGCGAAAACAATTTACTTGCGTCCATTATTCGTGCTGATTACCGACAACCTTCAGCTCGCTTCAAGTAGGGTGGATAAAGGAGCGGGTTTTGCTCCGTATCCACCAGTTTTTGGTGGATTCGCTTCGCTTAATCCACCCTACGGATGTTTAGCTGAAGATCATCGCCAGCAAGGAGGCCCCCATGGGAAAAAAGGGTGACGAGAACAGAAACGGTCCGGCACAACAGCATCTCGATTTATCCCGGATGCTGGCGGAGCGGGGGGTTACCCGCCGGGACTTCATGAAGTTCTGTACGGCTATGTCCGCAGCCCTGGCCCTTCCCGTGACATTTGCCCCGAAAATTGCCCGGGCCCTGGACGAGGTGCAGCGTCCCACCCTGGTCTGGCTGGAATTCCAGGACTGCGCCGGCAACACCGAGGCGCTGCTGCGGGCCGCCAATCCGACCGTGGCGGAGATCGTCCTGGACATCCTGTCGGTCGATTACCACGAGACCATCATGGCGGCCGCGGGACACCAGGCGGAAGAGGCGCTCGCCAAGGTGGTCAGGGAGCAGAAGGGGAAATACATCGCCGTGGTGGAGGGCTCCATCCCGCTCAAGGACGGCGGGGTCTACTGCTGCGTCGGCGGCAGGACCGCCGTGGACATCGCCCGCGAGGTGTGCGGCAACGCCTTCGCCACCATCACCGCCGGGACCTGCGCCGCCTACGGCGGTATCCCCGCGGCCGCCCCCAACCCCACCGGGGCGGTCGGAGTGAAGGCGGCCGTGCCGGGCGCCACGGTGATCAACCTCCCCGGCTGCCCGCTCAACGCCGACAATCTGACGGCGACCATCGTCCACTTCCTGGTGTTCGGCAAACTCCCCGCCACCGACAGCCACGGGCGGCCGCTGTTCGCCTACGGCAAGCGGATCCACGACAACTGCGAGCGCCGGCCCCACTTCGACGCCGGACAGTACGTGGAGAAATGGGGCGACACCGGCCACCGCAAGGGACACTGCCTGTACCGGATGGGGTGCAAGGGGCCGGAGACCTGGCACAACTGCCCCTCCCAGAAATACAACGACAAGACCGGCTGGCCGATAGGGGCCGGCCATGGCTGCGTCGGCTGTTCCGAGCCGCAGTTCTGGGATACCATGACCCCCTTCTACAGGCGGCTCCCCCAGGTGCCGGGCTTCGGCATCGAGACCACCGCCGACAAGATCGGCCTCGGGCTCGCCTCCGCCACCGCCCTGGCGTTCGCGGCCCACGGGGTGATCAGCGCGTTCCGCCATGGGGACGAATCCGAAGGGGCAAAGGAGGATTGATAGATGGCCAAGATCGTCATAGACCCGATTACCAGGATAGAGGGGCATCTCCGGATCGAGGCGGAAGTCGCGGAGGGCAAGGTGACGGAAGCCTGGAGCAGCAGCACCATGTTCCGGGGGATCGAAACGATCCTCCGGGAGAGGGACCCGCGCGACGCCTGGTACTTCACCCAGCGCTTCTGCGGCGTCTGCACCACGGTCCACTCGATCGCCTCCATCAGGGCGGTGGAGAACGCCCTCAACATCAAGATCCCCCCCAATGCCGAGCTGATCCGCAACATCATCATCGGCATCCAGAACGTCCAGGACCACGTGATTCATTTCTATCACCTGCATGCCCTCGACTGGGTCGACATCACCTCCGGGCTCAACGCCGACCCGGCGAGGACCGCGGCGCTCGCCGCCTCCATCTCCGACTGGCCGCTCAACTCCCCCACCTATTTCAAGGGGGTGCAGGAGAAGCTGAAGGCCTTCGTCGCCAAGGGAAGGCTCGGCCCCTTCGCCAACGCCTACTGGGGGCACCCGGCCTACAAGCTGCCGCCGGAGGCGAACCTGATGGCCACCGCCCACTACCTGGAGGCGCTGGAGTGGCAGAAGGACGTGATCAGGATCCACGCCATCCTCGGGAGCAAGAACCCCCATCCCCAGACCTTCCTGGTGGGGGGGATGGCGCTCCCGATCGACCCCGACTCCCAGAACGCCCTGAACGCCGACAAGCTGATGGAGATCAAGCGGCTCCTGGTCAAGGCGCGGGAGTTCGTGGAAAAGGTCTACATCCCGGACCTGCTGGCGGTCGCCTCCTTCTACAAGGAGTGGGCCGCCATCGGCGGCGGGGTGGGGAACTACCTCTCCTACGGGGAATTCCCCGAGATCGGGAGCGGCCAGATGTGGCTGCCGGCCGGGGTCATCAGCAACAGGGAGCTCGCCAGGGTCCTGCCGGTCGACCAGAAGAAGATCGCCGAGTATGTGGACCATTCCTGGTACGAATACTCCGGCGGGGCAGGCAAGGGGCTCCATCCCTGGGAGGGGGAGTCGGCCTGGAAATATACCGGCCCCATGCCCCCCTACCAGTTCCTCGACACCGACAAGAAATATTCCTGGGTCAAGGCCCCCCGCTACGAAGAGCAGCCGATGGAGGTCGGGCCGCTGGCCCGGCTCCTGGTCGCCTACGGCGCCGGGCACAAGGAGGTGAAAGAGGCGGTGGACGGCGTCCTGCAAAAGCTCGGGGTCGGCCCGGAGGCGCTCTTCTCCACCCTCGGCCGGACCGCCGCGCGCGGCATCGAATGCCTGCTGATCGCCCGGGAGACGCCGCGATTTCTCGACCAGCTGATCGACAACATCGGCAAGGGTGATTACACGGCCCACAACAACGAGAAGTGGGACCCCGCCAGCTGGCCGCGGGAGGCCTCCGGCTACGGCTGGCACGAGGCGCCACGCGGCGCCCTCGGCCACTGGATCAGGATCAGGGAGCAGAAGATCCTCAATTACCAGGCGGTGGTGCCGTCCACCTGGAACGCCTCGCCGCGCGACGCCAAGGGGCTCAGGGGGCCATACGAGGCGGCGCTGGTCGGGACGCCGCTGGCGGACCCGAACAAACCGCTGGAGATCCTCCGGACCGTCCATTCCTTTGACCCCTGTCTCGCCTGTGCGGTCCACGTCCTCGACGCCAGTGGCAACGAAATGGTCAAGGTCCAGGTGCTGTAGGAGGCAAACCCATGGCAAAGCCCTGTCTCTACGAAAAGTACATCTGGGAGGTGCCGGTGCGGGTCAGCCACTGGCTCAATTTCTTCTCCATCATCATCCTCTCCGTGACCGGCATCTTCATCGGCGCCGCCAGGACCGTGGCGCTGGAACCTTCCCAGTTCGTCATGGGGTGGGTGCGCTTCGTCCATTTCGTGACGGCCTACGTCTTTTCCGTCAGCGTGCTGGCCCGCATCTACTGGATGTTCATGGGGAACAAATACGCCGGCTGGCGGGAGTTCCTGCCGTTTCTTTACCGGGATGGTCGCCGGGACATGCTGGAGGCCCTCAAGTATTACACCTTCATCGGCAGGAAGGTGCCCAACCCGGCGGGGCACAACGCCATGGCCGGGACCGCCTACCTTGCGGTCTTCCTCCTCTACCTGGTGATGATGGCCACCGGCTTCGCCCTCTACGCCGAGCACGCCACCGGCTCGTTCCTGCACAGGCTGACCGGCTGGCAGTTCGTCCTTTTCTCCAACCAGGGGATACGCCTCACCCACCACCTGGTGATGTGGCTGCTGATCGGCTTCGCCATCCACCACATCTACAGCGCCTGGCTGATGGACGTCAAGGAGCGGGGGGGGGTGATGTCGAGCATCTTCAGCGGCTACAAGGCGGTGAAGGCGAAGGAGTAAGGGCAATAATCCGTTTGAACCGTTTTTTGATCCGGCTTGGTCCAAAAAAAGGAAACCAATTTGTCAATTCTGGTTTTGGGGATAGGGAACCTGATCATGTCGGACGACGGCGTCGGGGTGCGGGTCGTGCAGCTCCTGGCCGAGCGCTACCGCTTCCCGGAGGAGGTGACCCTCCTGGACGGCGGCACCCTCGGCCTCGACCTGCTGCCCCGGCTGGAGGGGGTGGAGAGGCTCCTGGTGGTAGACGCGGTGGAGACCGGCGAGGCCCCCGGCACACTGGTGCGGCTGGCGGGGGATGACGTCCCGGTCGTCCTGGAGACCAAGGTGTCACCACACCAGATGGGGCTCAAGGACCTGCTGGCGGTCGCCATGCTGCTCGGTTTCGCCCCGCGGGAAATGGTGCTGTTGGGGGTGCAGCCGGAGCTGATCGGACTGGGGACGGGGCTCTCCGCTGCGGTAGCGGCCCGGCTGGAGACCCTGGTGGAGAAGGTCCTGACCGAACTGGGGGGGTGGGGGGTGGCGCCGGTTGCACAAGAGCCGGCCGCGATCTCCCGGCAAGTCATGCGGTTTCCGGGAATACCGCCCGGACGGGGGGCCTATGACGGCAGAAAATGAGTTTGCACTGCGCAAGTTCGTCGCCCCCGAGTTCATTTTCGGCATCGATGCCCGGAAACTGGCCGGCCGTTATGCGAAAAACTATGGCGCCCGCCGGGTCTTGGTCGTCACCGACCCGGGAGTCACCGCGGCAGGGTGGACGGCGGACGTCCTGGCCTCCCTGGGCGAGGCGGGGGTGGATCAGGTGGTATATGCCGCCGTCACCGGCAACCCCAAGGCGGACGAGGTGACGGCCGGGGCCGGCCTGTACCGCCAGGAGAACTGCAACGCCATCGTTGCCGTCGGCGGCGGGAGCCCCATCGACTGCGCCAAGGGGATCGGCATCGTCAGCGCCAACCGGGGGGATATCCTCGCCTTCGAGGGGGTGGACCGGGTCGACCTCCCCCTGCCACCGCTCATCTGCGTGCCGACCACAGCCGGCTCCTCCGCTGACGTGTCGCAGTTTGCGATCATCACCGATCCCCTCCGCCGGGTGAAGATCGCCATCGTCAGCAAGATGGTCGTCCCCGACGTCGCCCTGATCGACCCGGTCGCCACCACCTCCATGCCCCCGGAGCTGACCGCCTTCACCGGGATCGATGCCCTGTGCCACGCCATCGAGGCCTACGTCTCGACGGCCCATGCCCCGATCACCGACCTCCATGCGCTGCAGGCGATCGAGCTGATCACCGCCAATCTGCTGCCGGCCCAGGCAGATCCGCACAATATCTCGGTGCGTGGCCGGATGATGCTGGCGAGCCTCGAGGCGGGCCTGGCGTTTTCCAACGCCAGCCTCGGCGCGACCCATGCCATGGCCCACAGCCTCGGCGGGTTCCTCGACTCCCCCCACGGGGAATGCAATGCCCTGCTCCTGTCCCACGTCATTGCCTTCAATTTCCCGGCCGCCGCCGACCGCTACCGGCGGATCGGCAGGATCATGGGGCTGGAAGACACGGCAATGGGCGGCGCCGAGGCGCAATCCGCGCTGTCTGCCCGGATCTCCTCATTCTGCGCGGCAGCGGGGGTTACCCATACCCTGGGGGAGCTGGGGGTGAGCCGGGACGACATTCCGGTGCTGGCGGAAAAGGCGCTGCGCGATCCCTGCATGGTCACCAACCCGCGCCAGCCGACTCTCCAGGATATAGTGACTATCTATGAACAAGCCCTCTGATCCCATGAACAACCGGGAGGCCCTGCGGGAGAAGATCATCGGCCTCGGCGAGCGTTCCCTGCGCAAGACCTATTATCCCGAGCTGCAGGAAAAACTCGCCGAGCTGGAGAGATTCAGGGCGCTGCTCGACCAGAGCAACGACTGCATCTTCCTCCTCTCCATCCCATCCCTGCGCCTCGTCGATGCCAACGAGTCCGCCTGCCGTCAGCTCGGCTATTCGCGCCAGGAGCTCCTCTCCCTCTCCCTTGCCGAGCTGGCCCCGGCAGAGGCGCTGGCAACGGTGCAGCGGCTCGTCGCCGCCAACGGGGGGAAGGAGGCGAGCCAGGAGATGCTGACCACCGTCCTGCTGCGACACAACGGCGGGAATTTCCCGGCGGAGATCACCCTCCGCCTGGTCAGCTTCGACCGGGAACGGTACGGGGTGGCGGTGGCCCGGGACATAACCGAGCGGCTGCGGGGGGAGGAGGCGCTCCGGACCCAGTTCAGCCAGATCAGCACGATCTTCGACTCCCTCAACGCCCTGGTCTACGTCGCCGACCTGGAAAGCGGCCGGTTTCTCTACATGAACAGATACGGGATGGCCATGTTCGGCGACGACTGGGCCGAGAAGAGCTGCCGTTCCCTGTTCCCGGAGGGGGAGTGCGGTCCCTGCTCATATTACGGCAGCGACCGGCTGGTCCGGGAAGGTGAGCCGCTCCCCCCCCTGGAAAGCGAATCCTTCAACAAGATCACCGGCAGGTGGTACCGCTGCATCGACCGGGCGGTCCGGTGGACCGACGGCAGGCTGGTGCGGATCGAGATCGCGGTGGACATCACCGAATTCAAGGAGATCGAGCGTCTGAAGGATGAGATGATCTCCGCGGTGAGCCACGAGATGCGCACCCCCCTCACCGCCGTCCTCGGCTTCACCGAGCTCCTCCTGGAGGGAATCGTGGAGCCCGCCGACCAGAAGACCCATCTGGCGACCGTCTACCGGGAAGCGGAACGGCTGAGCCGGCTGGTCAACAATTTCATCGACCTGCAGCGGATGAGAACCGGGCAGCAGTTGTACACCTTCAGGGACATCGCGGTGCACCCCCTGCTGGCCGAGGTCATCGGCCAGTTTGCCGGGGTTTCCCCCATCCACCGGCTGACCCTCGACTGTCCGGAGGAGCTGCCGGCCGTCCGGGGGGACGGGGAACGGCTGCGGGAGGTGGTCATCAACCTCATTTCCAACGCCGTCAAGTATTCGCCGAAGGGGGGAATCGTGGCGGTGGCTGGGCGCTGCGACGGGGAGCACGTGATCATCTCGGTCAGGGACGAGGGAATCGGCATCCCCCCGGAGCTGCTGGGGATGATCTTCGAGCGCTTCTACCGGGTCGACAATACCGACCGGCGCCCGTTCGGCGGGGCGGGGCTCGGCCTGGCGGTGGTGTGGGAGATCGTCACCGCCCACGGCGGCCGGGTCTGGGTGGAAAGCGCGCCGGGACAGGGGAGCACCTTTTTCGTGCAGCTGCCGGCGGAGAAACAGTGACCGCCCCCCCCTGATTCGAAGGGAATCAGGGGGGTTGTTTTTGTTTGACCTTCAGAAGTGATGATGTTTGCTGCCGCTCCCCGCTGTCCTGCCTCCGAGCCAGCCCTTTCCCACGCTGGAAGAAGTCCTTTTCGGTCGTCTCCCCCGCGTAGTCAGTACCCTCCGAGAATAAAACCTCTCCGTTTATTCCATCCGTCATGTTTACTGAAAATAAAATATTTTACCAGAAATAAACAATATGTTTGATTTTTTATCAGAAATAAAATATTTTATGGCTACTAAATCCGCTAATTATAAAACGAGGATTATCATGATCTATTGCGCCTGTGATCTACCAACTGCGCAGGACTCATTAGCTGATTGATTTGATGGGGGTAAACATGCCTGACTACAATATCGGAGCCAAGATCAAAGGGCTCCGCAGTGCGAAAAAACTGACTCTGCAGGATGTTGCCAATGAAACGGGGTTTTCGACAGCGCTCATTTCACAGATCGAAAACAATAATGTGTCCCCTCCTATCGCCACGCTCTCCAAGATCGCCCATTTTTTTGACGTTAAAATCGGACATTTTTTCAGCGAAAACGATGGAGACTGCCCCTATGAGGTTGTGCGAGGTAATGAGCGCACGGTCATTCCCAAAGTTGTTTCCCAGGACGGCACCAACCACGGCTATTTCTACGAATCCCTGTCCGTTCGCAAGAAGAACAGAAAAATGGATCCGTTTTTCCTTACTCTCAACGAAAAGGCTACAAACACAAGCACCTACAGCCACAACGGAGAAGAGTTCCTTTTCGTCATGAAAGGGAAGGCAGAACTATTACTCGATGGCAAAAGCATAATTCTGAGCGAGGGCGACAGCGTGTATTTTGATGCTTTGCTCAGACACCGCCTGCTTTCAATAGGTTGTGACGAAGTCAAGGTTTTGGCGGTAGTAATGAGATAACCCGGTAACTACTCAGCTGTTAAGGCTGAAAATAATTTCGTAAACGCCCTTATCCCGTTTATCAGGGTGAGGCCGCTTCAGGATAAGATTTCAGCAAGGAGACGACATGAACATTCACGAGTACCAGGCAAAAGCGATTTTGAGAGAATTTGGTGTGCCTGTTCCCAACGGCCACGTCTGTTACAACGGCGCCAGCGCCCGGGAATGGGCCAAGCGCCTGGGGGAAGGGCCCTGGGTGGTCAAGGCCCAGATCCACGCCGGCGGCCGCGGCAAGGGTGGCGGGGTGAAGCTGGCCCGCACTGCCGACGAGGTGCGCAACTTCGCCCGCGAGATGCTCGGCATGACCCTGCGCACCCACCAGACCGGGCCGGAAGGCAAGGTGGTCACGCGGGTCCTGGTGGAAAACGGCTGCAACATCGCCAGCGAACTGTACGTCAGCCTGGTTGTTGATCGCGGCAGCTCGAAAGTAGCCGTCATGGCTTCCACCGAGGGTGGCATGGACATCGAAGAGGTTGCCGCCACAACCCCCGAGAAAATCTTCACGGAAACAGTTGATCCGCTGGTCGGCCTGACCGCCTTCCAATGCCGCAAGATCGCCTTCAGCCTGGGACTGGGTGGAAAAGTGGTGGGCAAGGCGGTCTCGGTACTGCAGGGACTATACAAAACCTTTATCGCCTGTGACTGCTCCATGCTGGAGATCAACCCGCTGGTGATCACCGCCGAGGGGGACCTGCTGGCCCTGGACGCCAAATTCGGCTTCGACGACAACGCCGTTTTCCGCCACCCCAAGCTCGGCGACATGCGTGACTACGACGAGGAGGACCCCAACGAGATCGAGGCCTCCCAGCACGACCTCTCCTACATCTCCCTCGCCGGCAACATCGGCTGCCTGGTCAACGGCGCCGGTCTCGCCATGGCCACCATGGACATCATCAAGCATTACGGCGGCGACCCGGCCAACTTCCTCGACGTGGGCGGCGGAGCCACCATCGAGCGGGTCACTGAAGCATTCAAGATCATCCTCTCCGACAAGAATGTAAAGGGGATACTGGTCAACATCTTCGGCGGCATCATGAAATGCGACATCATCGCCACCGGCGTCGTCGAGGCTGCCAAGCAGGTTTCCCTCCATGTGCCGCTGGTGGTGCGGCTGGAAGGGACCAATGTCGCCAGGGGCAAGGAGATCCTGACTGAGAGTGGTCTGAACATCGTTGCCGCCGACGGCATGGCCGACGCAGCCCAGAAAATCGTCCAGGCCGTGAAAGGAGAGCCCGAATGAGCATTCTGATCAACAAGGAGACCAAGGTCATCACCCAGGGGATCACCGGCGCCACCGGCCTGTTTCATGCGCAGGGTGCCCGCGACTACGGCACCCGGATGGTCGGCGGCGTAACCCCCGGCAAGGGTGGCACCACCATCGACGGCTTCCCCGTTTTCGACACGGTCCGGGAGTCCGTTGCAAAAACCGGCGCCACCGCCTCGGTCATCTACGTCCCGCCCCCCTTTGCCGCCGACTCCATCATGGAGGCGGTCGACGCCGGCATCGAACTGGTCTGCTGCATCACCGAGGGTATCCCGGTCCTGGACATGGTCAAGGTCAAGCAGTACATGAAGGGGAAAAAGACCCGCCTGGTCGGCCCCAACTGCCCCGGCGTCATCACCCCCGGCGAATGCAAGATCGGCATCATGCCCGGCTACATCCACAAGCCGGGCAAGGTCGGCGTGGTCTCCCGTTCCGGCACCCTGACCTACGAGGCGGTCTGGCAGCTGACCTGCCT
>JAMPXD010000233.1 GCA_023701365.1 Geobacteraceae bacterium | reverse complement strand
GAGGTGGAGATCGCCAAGAGGATCGAGGAGGGGGAGCGGGACATGGCGAGCGTGATCCTCAACACCCCCATCACGGTGAAGGAGGTGATCTCTCTGGGGGACCGGCTCCGGAAGTTCCAGATCAGCGCCGCGGAGATCAGCAAAGAAGTGGAGGAGGAAGAGCTGGAGGAGGACGAGGAGGATGTCCAGAAAATCCGGCTCCTCGCCGTGATCGACGAGATCAGGCAGTATGACGGGGAAATAGAGGCGATCCACGCCGCGCTCGACTCTGAGACCGGCCCCGAGGAGCGGGAAAAGCTCCTGACTGAGCAGCAGGAGCTGAAGGCAAAAATGGCCGAACTCCTGAAATCGCTCCGCCTCAAGGACCGCCACATCGAGAAGATTGCCCACCGCCTGAAGGAGCTCTCCCTGAAGGTGGAGCGGGTGATGGAGGAGGTCGCCGAGCTGGAGCGGGAGGGAGGCTTGCCCGCCGCCCCCCTCTCCCTGCTCTTCGAAGAGATGCACGCTGGCAAGACCGAAGAGAAGAAGGTACTGAAAAAGCTCGGTCTCGAACTGGAGGAGGCCGTGAAGCTGGAAAAGCGGCTCCGGGGCAGCGAGCGGAAGCTGAAGAAGATCGAGCAGGAGTCCGGTTTCCAGGCGAGCGAGCTCTCCCGGGCGATCCATGCCATCGAGGATGGCGAGAGCAAGGCCAAGCTGGCCAAGTCGGAGCTGGTGGAGGCCAACCTCAGACTTGTGGTTTCCATCGCCAAGAAGTACACCAACCGGGGACTCCAGTTCCTCGACCTGATCCAGGAGGGGAACATCGGCCTGATGAAGGCGGTGGACAAGTTCGAGTACCAGCGGGGCTACAAGTTCTCCACCTACGCCACCTGGTGGATCCGCCAGGCGATCACCCGCGCCATCGCCGACCAGGCGAGGACCATCCGGATCCCGGTCCACATGATCGAGACCATCAACAAGCTGATCCGGACCAGCCGCCAGCTGGTGCAGGAGATCGGCCGCGAGCCATCCCCGGAGGAGATCGCCGAGCGGATGAGCCTCCCGCTCGACAAGGTGCGCAAGGTGCTGAAGATCGCCAAGGAGCCGATCTCCCTGGAGACCCCGATCGGCGAGGAAGAGGATTCCCATCTGGGCGACTTCATCGAGGACAAGGGGATCGTCTCCCCCCTGGAGGCGGTGATCAAGGCGAACCTCTCCGAGCAGACCTCGCGGGTCCTGGCGACCCTCACCCCCCGGGAGGAGAAGGTCCTCAGGATGCGGTTCGGCATCGGCGAGAAGAGCGACCACACCCTGGAGGAGGTTGGCCAGGACTTCGAGGTGACCCGGGAAAGGATTCGCCAGATCGAGGCCAAGGCACTCAGGAAGCTGCGCCATCCGAGCCGGAGCAAGAAGCTGAAGAGCTTCGTCGAGTAAGGATACGCTGCCTCACTTCAAGGCCGCACCGGTTTGCCGGTGCGGCCTTTCTCTTGTCGTCAGAGGATGCGGAAGGGAGATCCCCCCGAGCTGGTCGACAAGATTTCACCGTGCTGACAGCTGCAGGGCAGTACATGCTGAACAGGCAATAAATAATCTTGACAAAAGGGTACCGTTATTGAACAATCAACCGAATGAACGCCTGTTCAGCCATGCATGTCACCAGCGCCGCAACCGGCAAACCACCCCCTGATTCCCAATTGGACAATACCAGGCGCGACCCGATAAAACCTGAGCATGAGGTCAGTAATGAAAAGAAAGCTCTTCATCGCAGCAGTGATCATGGTAATCCTGGTCGCCGGAATATTGACGTTAATCAGGAAACCACCGGCACCTCTCTTCAAGACGGCAAAAATCGAGCGGGGCACCCTTGTCTCCACTGTCTCCGCCACCGGCAGCCTCGCCGCAGTGGTCACGGTACAGGTCGGCACCCAGGTATCCGGCACCATCCAGAAACTCTTCGTCGATTTCAACTCGCCGGTGAAGAGGGGGCAGGCCATAGCCCAGATAGACCCGGCCCTCTTCATTGCCAAGGTGGAGGAGACCAAGGGCAACTATCTCACCTCCCAGGCCAACCTGGAAAAGGCAAAGGCAGACCTGGCCGATACCAGGAGAAACCTTGAACGCAATCGCCAGCTTCTCAAGGACGGCATCATCTCCCAGGCCGATTTCGACGCGGCGGAAACAAAGTTCCTGCAAGCCCAGGCCGCGGCCAAGGCTGCCGAGGGAAACGTTTCCCAGAACCGCGGCACCTACAGCCAGGCGCAGACCAACCTCGAATACGCCACTATCAAGTCACCGAAGGACGGGATCGTCGTCTCACGCAACGTGGACGTCGGCCAGACCGTGGCAGCCTCCTTCCAGACGCCGACCCTGTTCACCATCGCCCAGGACCTGACCAAGATGGAGATCAACACCAGTGTCGACGAAGCCGACATCAGCAAGGTCAAAGTCGGACAGCCGGTTTCCTTTACGGTTGACTCCTATCCAGACAGCAAGTTTACCGGAACGGTGACGCAGATCAGAAATGCGCCGATCTTCACCCAGAACGTCGTCACCTATATAGTGATCGTCGGCGTTGACAACAAGGATCTGAGTCTGAAGCCGGGGATGACCGCCAACGTCACCATCGAAACGGCACGCAGGGACAACGTCCTCAAGATCCCGAGCGCGGCCCTCCGTTTCAAACCGAAGACGGTCAGGGAGACCAAGGGCAAGAAGCAGGAAGAGTCGGGCAGCAAGAAAAGGGACATCTCCCCGCAAGTTTATGTCCTCGGTCCGGAGCAGACGCCAGTTGCGGTGCCTGTGGTAACCGGGATCAGCAGCGACGGGCAGTTGGAGTTGCTGCAAGGAGAACTCAAGGAAAACGACGAGGTCATCATAGAGCAGCTGGGCCTCAAGAAGAAGGAGAAGACCGAGCAGAGCAGCGGGGGCATGCCCAGGGGTCCCGGCATGTAGCAGACGCTCTTTATCCGCGGCGCAGGGAAAGGTTTTAGTCACGATATGAAAGAAGTAGTCAGGGTCGCCGACGTGACCAAACTATACATCATGGGAGAGCAGCGGGTTGAAGCCCTGAAGGGTATCTCCATGGCCGTGATGCAGGGTGATTTCGTCGCCATCATGGGGGCGTCGGGTAGCGGCAAGTCCACCTGCATGAACATCCTCGGCTGTCTCGACGTCCCGACGACCGGTGAATATCTGCTGGAAGGAATAAACGTCGGCAAGCTGGCGAAGAACGAATTGGCGGAGATCAGGAACCGCAAACTCGGTTTCGTCTTCCAGGGGTTCAACCTCCTCAACCGCACCAGTGCCCGTGAAAACGTGGAATTGCCACTAGTATACGG
Organism: Geobacteraceae bacterium; assembly: GCA_023701365.1. Classification (GTDB taxonomy): domain Bacteria; phylum Desulfobacterota; class Desulfuromonadia; order Geobacterales; family Geobacteraceae; genus JAMPXD01. Next base: position 2,055 of record JAMPXD010000233.1, on the reverse strand, counting down.
CAAGGTTCCTGCCGCCGCCAGGAGGGAAAAAGCCATGGCCGCCCTTGCCCAGGTGGGACTGGCGGAGCGGGCCGACCACTTCAGCAATCAGCTCTCCGGCGGCCAGCAGCAGCGGGTGGCAATCGCCCGGGCACTGGTTAACGAGCCGGCCATCATCCTCGCCGACGAACCGACCGGCAACCTCGATTCCGCCACCAGCGCAGAGCTGATGACCCTCTTCCAGGGTCTCAACCGGCAGGGGATCACCATCATCATGGTCACGCACGAGCAGGACATCGCCGCCTATGCGGGACGGCAGGTCGTGTTCCGCGACGGCCTCATCATCTCTGACCGGCTGACGCCGCCGTCGAAGGCATAGTTCATGGAACTCTGGCAATCCCTCAAAATAGCCCTGCGGGCGCTCCGGGTCAACAAGATGCGCTCGTTTCTAACCATGCTCGGGATCATCATCGGCATCGCCTCGGTGATCGCCATGGTAGCCATCGGTTCGGGAGCCCAGAAGAAAATCTCCGAGCAGATCGCCAGCATGGGGAGTAATCTCATCCTGATCATTCCCGGCTCGACCACCACCGCCGGCCTGCGCGTCGGCCCCGGCGCGGCCCCCACCCTCACCTACGACGATGCCCGCGCCATCAAGGCCGAATGCCCGTCGGTGGATGCCGCCGCCCCCAATATCCGGGGTGGCGGCCAGGTGGTTTACGCCAACCAGAACTGGTCTACCATCGTCATGGGGATCACCCCCGACTTTCTCGTCGTGCGTGAATGGTCGCTCGCCGCGGGTCGCAACCTGTCCCAATCCGATGTGGATGGCGCGACCAAGAACTGCCTTATTGGCCAGACCATCGTCGATAACCTGTTCGGCTCAATCGACCCCATAGGTAAAATCATCCGCATCAAGAAGGTCCCCTTCACCGTGGTCGGGGTTCTGGAAAAGAAGGGACAGTCGCCCCAGGGAACCGACCAGGACGATATCGTCTACATCCCGATCCGCACCGCCCAGCGAAAGGTTTTCGGCAGCCCGTTCCCCAATGCCGTCGGGGGAATAATGGTCAGGGCAAGGAGCAGCGAAGACCTAGACCGGGCCCAGGAAGAGGTTACCGCCCTCCTCAAGCAGCGCCACCACATCGGCCCGACCAAGGAAAATGATTTTACCGTCCGCAATCTCACCGAGATCATGTCGGTGGCATCATCCTCCTCGCAGACGATGTCTCTCCTCCTCGGCGCGGTCGCCTCCATCTCCCTTATCGTCGGCGGGATCGGCATCATGAACATCATGCTCGTATCGGTGACGGAACGGACCCGCGAGATCGGCATCCGCATGGCGATCGGCGCCAAACAGCGCGACATCCTCCTCCAGTTTCTCACCGAGGCCGTCCTTCTCACCGTCTTCGGCGGCATAATCGGCATCGGCCTCGGCGTCGCAGGGGCAACGGCGGTCTCCAAGGTAGTGGGATGGACAACCCTGGTCTCCACCAAGGCAATCCTCATCGCCTTCGTCTTCTCCGGCGGGGTCGGGATATTCTTCGGCTTCTACCCGGCGCAGAAGGCTTCCCGCCTCAATCCCATCGACGCGCTTCGCTACGAGTAGGGTCACTGCCCTCCCTCCCGCGCAAAGCTCCAGATTCACCCCGCAACCAACATTACACAGGTTCCACTCCGGACGAGAGGCGGCGCTCACTCTCCGGCTGACCGGACACGCCCCAGCAGTGCCGGAATCTCCGCCGGATAGCGCCGGCCGTTGAGAACGGCGCCGACCCAGGTGGGACGGACGCACAGGTCATAGAGCGCGAACAGGGTGCCGCCCAGGAGAAGATTGAGCAGCGGCAGCTTGAGCCACCAGGGGAGCGGCCAGTAGGCCATGGCGATTTGCAGGGGCATGAGCAGGGGGACGTGCGCCAGATAGATCCAGTACGACGAATCGGCGACGTATCGGGCCAGCCGGTGGGGGTGGTTCAGGTAGCGCATGAAAAAGCCGACGGCGGCCAGGGTCAGGCTCCAGCTCAACAGGGCGGTGATGAGCCGCATCCCCAGGAAGATCGGCGGCGGAGGGGGCTG
>JAMPXD010000232.1 GCA_023701365.1 Geobacteraceae bacterium | reverse complement strand
GGCGACGTCACCTTCAACCACAAGAAGCACCAGGATTCACTGAAGGACTGCAAGGCCTGTCATGCAACCGAAGCGGGCGGCAAGATCGAGGGGTTCGGCAAGGACATCGCCCACAAGACCTGCAAGGGGTGCCACGAGGAGAAGAAGGCCGGGCCGACCAAGTGTGGCGAGTGCCACAAGAAGTAGGACGAGACCTGTGACCGGGGACCGGGGACCGGGGACCGGGGACCGGGGACCGGGGACCGGGGACCAGTGACCGGGGACCAGGGACCAGCTACCAGCGACCAGCTACCAGCTACCAGCTTCTCTGGTCTCTAGTCTCTGGTCTCTAGTCTCTAGTCTCTGGTAGCTGGTCGAGGGGCGGAGCGATCCGCCCCTTTTTTATTGAATCGCCCCGTTAAAGATAGTATCTTCGACGGCAATGAACCGCTATTTTTCCGAAAAGGCCCTCCTCCAGATGCGCGGGGAGATCGAAGACGCCGGCGGCAACGAGGTCTTCTTCCTCGGCCGCACCGACGAGGCAAAACTGGTGGTGGCTGTCGAGCCGCTCGCCCGGGGGAACCGGGACGCGGTGGCCGCGATCCTGGTGGCCACCTCCTTCGGCGACGTGGTGATCCACAACCACCCCTCGGGAAGGCTCACCCCCTCCCGGCCCGACATCGAGATCGCCGGCATCCTCGGCAACAACGGGGTCGGCTTCTACATCATCGACAATGACGCCTCCCGCTGCTACCAGGCGGTCGCCCCCTTCGCCCGGCGCCACGCGGAGCTCCTCTCCTTCCCGGAAATCGAGCGCTGGTACGCCCCCGACGGGGTCCTGGCGTCCCACCTCAAGGAGTACGAGCACCGCGACGAGCAGACCCGGATGGCCTTCGCCGTGGCGGAGGCGTTCAACGAGGACCGGGTGGCGGTGATCGAGGCGGGGACCGGCACCGGCAAGTCCCTCGCCTACCTCCTCCCCGCCCTCCTCTGGGCGGTCCGCAACAAGGAGCGGGTGGTGATCTCCACCAACACCATCAACCTCCAGGAACAGCTGACCAAGAAGGACATCCCGTTCCTGCGCAAGTACTGCGGCCACGAGTTCCGGGCGGTGCTGGTCAAGGGGCGGGGGAACTACCTCTGCAAGCGGAAGCTGGAGGCGGTGGAGAGCGAGCCGGCCCTGTTCAAGGACGAGGCATCCGCCGAGCTGGAGGCGATCATCGCCTGGAGCAGGAAGAGCCCCGACGGCTGCCGCGGCGACCTCTCCTTCATCCCCCGCGACGAGACCTGGGAGGAGGTCTGCTGCGAGGCGGACCAGTGCAACCGGGTCAGATGCCCCAACTATGCCTCCTGCTTTTTCTACACGGCGCGCCGGGAGGCGGCCGGCGCCGACCTCCTGATCGTCAACCACGCCCTCCTGATGGCCGATGTGGCGGTGCGCCAGGAGACCGGCTACGGCTCCATGGCGATCCTCCCCCCGTTCCAGCGGCTGATCTTCGATGAGGGGCACCACCTGGAGGAGGTGGCGACCGGCACCCTCTCCTCCCAGGCCTCCCGCACCGGCCTCTTGCGGATCATCGCCAGGCTCCAGCACCCGAAGAAGGCCCAGCGGGGGCTCCTCCCCCAGCTCTCCTCGCAGCTCTCCCGGCTGGTGCCGGAGGCCCTCGACGACCTCTACATGGAGGCGGCCGGGGTCCTGGAGGGGAAACTGATCCCCGAAAGGAGCGTCCTCGGCGACACCATCAGCCGCACCATGGACGCCATCGGGGTGGCCCTCCTCAGCCACCTGCACAGGGGAAGGGAGCCCCGGGGGGAGCAGAAGCTCCGCCTCACCCCCGCCGTCTACGCCACCCCCTTCTGGGACGAGGTGGAGGAGCGGGTGCGGCTGCTGGCCCGGGAGCTGGCCGACTACGCCGGGGCGCTCGCCGCCTTTCTCAGGGCCTGCGGCAAACTGCCGGACAAGGTGGTAGAGAAGCTCTCGGGGAGCCTGGTGGACCTGAAAGGGATCAAGGGGAGGCTGGAGGGGGCCGCGGAGAACCTCCTCTTCTTCGTCGCCCGCGACGAGGGGTTCTGCCACTGGTTCGAGGTGCGCAAGGGGGGCAAGGGGATGACGGTGAAGCTCTGCTCCTCCCCCCTGGAGGTGGCGGAATCGATCAAATCGGTGATCCTCGACAAGTTCAGGACCGTGGTGGTCACCTCGGCCACCCTGGCGGTGGGGGAGCGGTTCGACTACCTGGAGCGGCGGACCGGGATCAGCCTCCTCCCCAGGGCGCGGGTGACCGAGCTGCTGCTGGCGTCACCGTTCGACTATCAGCACCAGGCGTTCGTCGGCATCCCCGCCGACATCCCCGAACCGGCCGCCCCCGGCTTCGAGGCCGCCCTCGCCGAGCTGCTCCTCAAGGGGCTCGCCATCTCCGAGGGGAGGGCGTTCGTGCTGTTCACCTCCTATGAGCTCCTGGGTCGGGTCTTCAACCGGCTGGCCGAGCCGCTGAAAAGACTCGGCCTCACCCCGCTGCGGCAGGGGGAGGAGAACCGCCACCTCCTGCTGTCCCGCTTCCGCAAGGAGAAGAACGCCGTGCTGTTCGGCACCGACTCCTTCTGGGAGGGGGTTGACGTCAAGGGGAGGGCGCTGGAGCTGGTGGTGATCGCCCGGCTGCCGTTCCGGGTGCCGACCGAGCCGATCCTGGAGGCGCGCGCCGAGCACATTCAGGCTTGCGGCGGGGACCCGTTCATGGAATACACGGTCCCCCAGGCGGTGATCAAGTTCAAGCAGGGGTTCGGCAGACTGATCAGGAGCAGGGACGACCGGGGGGCGGTGCTGATCCTCGACAGCCGGGTGCTGTCGAAGAACTACGGCAGATCCTTCCTCAGGTCGCTCCCGGCCGCGCCGGTGCTCAAGGGGAGCGGAGCCGAGGTGCTGGAGGGGATGGAGCAGTTCTTCAGAGCTTCTCCTTCATCAGCCGTTTCGCCGCAAAGTTGTAGCACTGGAAGTAGGTGAGGAAGGTGAGGATGAAGGTGAAGAAGATGACGCTGAGGATGAACAGGTCCTTCGGCGCCTTATAGATGAAGGTGATGAAGAAGAGGAAGACGGCCGATTTGATCACGTCACCCACCATCCTCTTGCTGCGGAAAGCCTTCAGCTCCTCGACGCCGAGGCCGACGGCGCAGGCCTCGATCTCCCGCTCCGCCTCGCTGGCGGCGAACCTGTTGATCGGGTAGAACAGTGCCAGCTGGAGCACCAGGGTGGCCACCACGCCGTGGAGGAAGCGCTGCGGCCTCCCCTCGGCCTGCAGGCCGCTCTGGAAGTGGATGGCCATGTAGACGAGGAGGCCGATCAGGAACAGCTGGACCACCCCGTAGATCATGATCACCCTGCGTAGCTTCTTGAATTCGAATGCTTTCGCCATATCTTCTCCCTGCCTGTCGAGACGTCACCGCAAAATCCCGGAACGGCACCATAACAAATGGAATGGTGTTTTACAAGTCAAAGATGAACTGAATCCCCCCTGCCCTTCGTCGCCTGCATGAAGCCGCGCAATAATGCAGGAGAATCCCATCAATTCACCGCCCGCGCCACCGTCACCACCAACACCGCCTCGGCACCCGCCCGTTTCAAGGTCCTGGCGCATTCGGCCACCGTGCTGCCGGTGGTGTAGACATCGTCCACCAGGATGATCCGCCGCCCCCTGACGGCGGCGGGGTCGCTGACCGCGAAGGCCCCCCGGACGTTCTCCCTGCGGGCCGCGGCGGTGAGGTTGATCTGCGGCTCGGTCCACCTGATCCTGCTGAGATTATCGCGGCAGAGCGGCAGCCGCCACTTTTTCGCCAGGATCTCCCCGAGCAGCACCGCCTGGTTGAAGCCCCGCTGGCGCAGCCTCCTGACGTGGAGGGGGACCGGGATGAGGAGATCGGCAGCGCCCGCGACGACGAACTCCCCCAGCTGCCGGGCGGCCAGCAGCGCCAGGGGGCGGCTGTGCCGGACCTTCTTGCCGTACTTGTAGCGGTGGATCAGCTCCCGGACCGGGCCGGTGAACAGCACCGCGGCCCGGGCCGCGGCAAACGGAGGAGGCTCGTCGCCGCAGCCGCCGCAGATATGGTCGATCCCCCCCTCGGTCAGGAACGGGAGGCCGCAGACCGTGCAGTGGGGGGAGGCGATCAGGGGGCTCTCCGCCAGGCAGCGCAGACAGAGGTGGAGCTCGCCGGCGTCGGCGAGGAAGGCCTTGCAGCCATGGCAGAGGGGGGGAAAGAGGATGTCGAGAAAGGCTTTCAGGAGCATGTAGGCGCCAAATGCAGGTAAAGGTAAAGGTTGAGAGAAAACTTTACCTCTACCTGTGAGCGGAGCGAACGAATACCTCTACCTAAGTCTAAAGCCCCAACTCCTCGTTCACCACCAGCACGTGCACATCTGTCAGGCGCGGCTTCCGGTCGATCACCGTGGTGATCCGGCAGATCCGGTCCGGGGAGTTGCAGTCGCTGCAGAAGCCGGTCCTGGCGCAGGGGGTGTTGAAGTTCAGCCTCTTTGCGTTGGGGGGCGAGGCCCATTCCTTGACCCGCTTCACGGCGGCCGCGGCATCGCCGTCCACCAGTTTGTTCCGCCCCGCCACCAGAATCACCTTTTTCGGGCCGAAGAACATCGAGGCGGCCCGGTTGCCGGTGGCGTCGATATTGACCAGGACACCGGACAGGGTGACGGCATTGGCGCCGGCCAGGAACAGGTCGCAGGTCAGCTGGCGGCGCATGATCGCCAGCCGCTCCTCCAGGGCGAGCCCCGGGACCCCGTGGATCAGGAGCTCCTTCCCCAGCTCCTTGAGTCGGTCGGCCACCCGCAGGTCGACCACCGACAGGGAGCCGCCGAACCCGACCGTTTGCGCCCCTGTCGCCTCCCTGACGATATGGTCGAGGGCCTCCCGGCCGCTCCTGCAGTAAACCGCGGTAAAGCCGTTCTTCCCGAGCGACTCCACCGCCTTCTCGCACTTCTGTTCATGGCTCCATTCCGCCAGTTCCCTGGTCAGGGTCATAGTCTGTCTCCTCTCGATTAATCTTTCCCGGATGTCACCGAATCTTCCGCGCCTTGAGGCCGCACAGGGGACAGCGTTTCCCGGCAACGGCCCGTTGGCACGCCTCACACCAGTAGCGGGGGGATTCCCCCTCGCCGCACACCGGGCAGACATCCCCCGGCTCCACCCCGCCGCAGCCGCACGGTTTGCTGTCCATGGCGTCCTCCCGCTGGCTCGTTTATTTCCGGCCTCTCCGGGAACGGTCGGCCGGGCCGGGCTTGCCGGGACCGCCGCCCGCCTTGCGCTCCCGCTCCTTTTTCGGCCGGGCCTCAACGACCTCAATGACCCGGTCTATCAGCAGCGCCCCATCCAGGGTGGTGACCGCCTCCCTGGCCTCCTCTTC
>JAMPXD010000231.1 GCA_023701365.1 Geobacteraceae bacterium | reverse complement strand
TGGAGGGCGACGCTATCCTCCTCCGGCAGCCTGGCGCCGGTCAGCCAGGGGACCACCCCGAGCACCGGCACCCCGGTGCGCTGCTCCACGAAGTCGATCCCGGAAGCAAGGAGCGAAGGGTCGCCGCGGAACTTGTTGATGATCACCCCCCTGACCAGGGAGCGCTCCGCAGGCGTGAGGAGCTCCAGTGTGCCGACGATCTGGGCGAACACCCCCCCCCGGTCGATGTCGGCGACCAGGATCGCCGGACAGCCGGCCATCTCGGCCACCTTGAGGTTGGCGATGTCGTCGGCCTTCAGGTTGATCTCGGCGATGCTCCCCGCCCCCTCGATGACGATGAAGTCGGCGCGGGACCGGAGCCGGTCGAAGCTCTCCCGGACTTTCAGGAAGGCCTCCGGCTTGAAGGCGTTGTACTCCCTGACCGTCATGTTGCCGACCGCCCGCCCCTGGACGATCACCTGGCTGCCGGTGTCCGAGTTCGGCTTCAAGAGCACCGGGTTCATGTCGGTGTGGGGTGGGATGCCGCACGCCTCGGCCTGCACCGCCTGGGCCCGGCCGATCTCCCCCCCCTCCGGGGTGACCGCCGAGTTGAGGGCCATGTTCTGCGACTTGAAGGGAGCCACCCTGAGGCCGCGCCGCGTCAGGAGCCGGCAGAGGCCGGCGGTCATGACCGACTTCCCCACGTCGGAGCCGGTGCCGCAGATCATGAGGGACCGGGGACCGGGGACCGGGGACCAGGACTCATGAGGGAGTGGTTTGATTTTCCTGGTCTCTGGTCCCTGGTCCCTGGTTCCGGTCTCATACCCCCGCGGCGTCACCATCCTCCCCCCTTTATCCACGAAGGTGGCGGCATTGCCGATGATGACAATGGAGAACATGTCGATCGGATGGTCAAGCATCTGCGCCAGGGTGGTGACCACCCGCAGCTCCCCCTCCCGGCAGGCGTTGCGGACAATCCCGACCGGCGTCTCCCCGGGACGGGCGGTGAGGAGGATATCCCGGGCCCGCTCGATCTGTCGCACCCGCCCCTTGCTGCGGGGGTTGTAGAGGGCGACCACGAAATCGGCCCCGGCGGCCGCCGCCAGGCGCCGCTCGATGGCCTCCCAGGGGGTGAGCAGGTCGGACAGCGAGATCACCGCGAAGTCGTGCATCAGGGGGGCGCCGAGCACCGCCGCCGCGGCCTGCAGGGCGGAGACGCCAGGGACGACGACGATCTCCGGGACCTGTAGGGGCAGGGCTTGCCCTGCCCTGGGCGCAGCAAGCGGCGCCCCTACATCCCCATTCGCCAGCTCCAGCACCAGCCCGGCCATCCCGTAGATTCCGGCGTCGCCGCCGGAAACGAGGGCAACCGTCTTGCCGGTCGCGGCTATGGCAAGCGCCTCGCTGCAGCGCTCAACCTCCCGCATCATCCCGGAGGAGACCACTTCCTTCCCCGCCAGCAGCGGCTCGATAAGGTCAAGGTAGGTCTTGTAGCCGACCACCACCTCGGCCGCCTCGATCGCCTCCCGCGCCTCAAGGGTCATATGCTTCAGGTCGCCCGGGCCGGTCCCAACGACGTACAGTTTCGACATCAAAACCTCGCTATTTTTGCCACAGAGGGCACAGAGGACACGGAGAAAATCACAAATCTGAACAGACGAATCTATTGTCAATAAAACAAAAACAACTTTCGAACCGACTCATTTTTGCCTTTCCTCTGTGCTCTCTGTGTCCTTTAGGCCCTGTGGGTCTCTGTGGCGAAAAAATGAATTTCAGGCAGTTTCCGCAATAGCCAGGGTCACATTGCCGCTCTTCACCTTCTTCAGCAGCAGCCGTCCCCCCTCGGAAGCAAGGAGCGCCGCCGGTTCGGCGACGCCGACAGCACCGATCGCCTCCAATGCATGGACCGAAGGAGGGGAAGGCACGTTAACACTATTCAGTTGGTTACTTTCATAATACTTAACCGGCAGAGAGTGCTTCCCGGCGAAGGCGAGGAGCCCCGCCTCCTCCCGCTTGGCGGCGGCAGAGGCAACGCACCTGACGCTCCTGATGGAGAAAAAAAGCCGCTTCAGGTGGGCGCAGACCAGCTCCTCGATCTCTTCCGCCCCGGTCCCGCTGTTGCAGCCGATCCCGAGCACCAGATTCTTGGGCCGAAGCACCAGCAGGCTCTCGGAGCGGGCTTGGGGAGGAAGATGACGGTTGGTGACGAACAGGAACCCTTTTGCCCCGCTCTGGAGCGCCTCGACGAAGGTGTCGTGGAAGGAAAGCCGCCCCCGGCCGTGGAACCAGGGGCGGACCCGGCCGGTCGGGTCGACCACCGCGATCTCGGCGCCGTCCAGCAGCAGGCTGTTCAGCACCTTGACCCGGGACAGCTCGTCGATCCCCCACCCCTCTTCCTTCGCCAGCAGGTCAAAGGAGGGGAGGCCATGGCCGTCGGTGGCGGTGGTGATCACCTCCCGCGCCCCGGTGACGAAGGCGCAGCGGCAGGCGAGCTCGTTGGCGCCCCCCAGGTGCCCGGAGAGGAGGGAGACGGCGAACCGGCCGCAGTCATCCATCACCACCGCCGCCGGGTCCTTCTCCTTGGAGTCGAGGTGCGGCGCGATCATCCGGACCACGATGCCGGCCGCCATGATGAACACGAAGCCGCGGTACTCGGGCCAGAGCCGCCTGACCAGCAGCTTCAGCTCGCCGTCGAAGGGAAAGGACTCCTTCCCCGCTTCGCCCCGGAATTTCTGGAGGACGTGGAGATCGGCTCCGCCGAGGCTGTCCCGGAGCCGGGCGCCGAGCCGGGCGCCGTCACGGGTTATGGCGATGATGGCGATACGCATGGTGTAACCCAAGGAGCATTATTAACAGGGATATGCAGGATAATCAGGATAAAGTTCTAAAGAACGGAAAGATCCAGCTTATGCAGTCTATAAAGGAGTCTGTGATAACATTCTGCATTTGGTTCTTTAATCCTGAATATCCTGAGTATCCCTGTTAAATAAAAGGTTTTCGGTTATGTAATAATCCCCTTCCGGTATTCGTGGCTGAATTCCCTGTCGTACAGCAGCGACTTCGCCTTCAGCCCCTCCCGCCTGGCCCGCAGCACGTCGCCGACGATGATGATGGCCTGCTTGCCGATCCCGGCTGCGCGCACCTTGTCGGCGATGTCCGCCAGGGTCCCCGCCACCACCTGCTCGTCGGGCCAGGAAGCCTTGGCCACCACGGCAACCGGAGTCACTGGCGTGTACGCCCCCTCAAGGAGCTCCGCAACTACCTTTTCCATCATGGCGACGGAGAGATAGATCACCAGGGTCGCGCCGATCCGGGCGATCTCAGCGAGGCTCTCCCGCTCCGGCACCGGGGTCTTGCCGGCGAGGCGGGTGATGATCACCGTCTGGGAGACCTCGGGGAGGGTCAGCTCCTGCTTCAGCGCCGCAGCGGCGGCGAAGGCGCTGGTGACGCCGGGGACAACCTGGTAGCCGATGCTGAGCCGGTCCAACTCAGCCATCTGCTCCTGGATCGCCCCGTAGATGGAGGGGTCGCCGGTGTGGAGCCGCACCACTTTCTTCCCGTCCGCCACCGCGTCCGACATGACCGAAACGGTCTCCTCCAGGGTCATCCCGGCGGAGTCGTACACAGAGGCCGCAGGCGCGTAGGTTCGGACCAGCTCCCGGTCCACCAGGCTCCCGGCGAACACCACCACCTCCGCCTCCCGGAGCAGGCGGGCGCCCTTGACCGTGATCAGCTCGGCGTCACCGGGACCGGCGCCGACGAAATAAACATTATTTTCAGGCACAGAGAAACACCCTCGGAATCAGGATTTACAAGATTAAAGGATGGGCAGGATTACCAGTTTTATCCAGTAAATCCTCAAATCCTGCAAATCAGGATTTACAAGATTAAAGGATGGGCAGGATTACCAGTTTTATCCAGTAAATCCTCAAATCCTGCAAATCCTGATTCAGACGAGATTTACAGGGATGGACAGGATAGAATCTACTTCTTCACGATCAAGAGTGACAGGTAATCCAGCTTCTGTCCCACCAGCGACGCGAGGTCGAACACCACCTCTTCCTCCGGCGAGCCGACCCGGCTGACGTAGACCGCCTTGTTCTCCAGCCCCAGCTCCTGGAGTAGCCCGTAGATCCCGTCGAACACCCGGCTCACCTTCATCAGCACCACCGTGTCGAACTCCTCCAGGGTCCTCTTCAGGCTCCCGTCCTCGAAGGCGGCGGGGATGATGGCGATCCGCTCCGAGGCCATCCCCAGCGGCACGCCGGCGGCCACGGCGGCGGCGTTGATGCTGGAGATCCCCGGCACCACCTCCACCGGAATGTCCGGATACCCTTCCCGGAAGATCCGGTAGAGATAGAGGAAGGTGGAGTAGAGGAAGGGATCGCCGATGGTGATGAAGGCCACGTCCTTCCCTCCCCGGACCCTTTCCACCACCTCCGCGGCGGCCTCTTCCCAGAACTCCGCGAGCCCCTCCTGGTCCTTGCGCATCGGGAAGACCTGGACGATCACCTCCTGCCGGTCCCGGTCGAGCAGCGGCTCGACGATGGAGAGGGCGTAGCTGGAGTCAGCCGGATTGGCGGTTGGGGCGCAGATCACCGGGACCTCCCGGAGAATCCGCTCCGCCTTGCGGGTCAGGAGCTCCGGGTCGCCGGGGCCGACGCCGATTGCATAGATCTTTGCCATTATTCTTCACCCTTCCATGCGGCGATGATGTAAACGGGATTATGCGCATCGAACATCTTGTACTCGGTCAGCCCGCGGGTCTTGGCGATGTTGACGCAGGTCACCTCCACCGCGTAGCCGTGGTCCTCCAGGAACTCCACCGACTTGGTCAGGGTGTCCAGGGTCACCGCGTTCAGGACGATCCGTCCCTCGGGCTTGAGCCGCCGGTCCACTGCCTCGATGATCTCCTCCAGCAGCCCGCCGGAGCCGCCGATGAAGACCCGGTCCGGGTCGGGGAGGTCGTCCAGCCCCTCCGGGGCGAACGCCTCGACCAGCATGATGTTGCGGGCCACGAACTTCCGCAGGTTCTCCCGGATGAAGGTGAGGTACTGGGGGTTCTTCTCCAGGGCGAAGACCTTGCCGTTCGGCATCAGGTTTTCCGCCTCGATGGAGACCGAGCCGCTGCCGGCGCCGATGTCCCACAGCACCAGGTCGTCCTGGAGCTGGAGCTTGGCCAGCGTCACGGCCCGCACCTCCTGCTTGGTGATCAGCTTCTTGGCGGTGGCGAACTCCTCGTCGGCGATCCCGAGGACCGGGTAGTGGGTAAGGGACGGCTCCCACGCCTTGATCAGGATCAGGATGTTGAGGGGGGATGAGGGGAGCTCCGCCAGCCCACGCACGTCGGTCCTGGTGAACTTCTCCGCGGGGAGCCCCAGGTCCTCGCACAGCCACGCCTCGTACCCCTCGGCGCCGCG
>JAMPXD010000230.1 GCA_023701365.1 Geobacteraceae bacterium | reverse complement strand
GTATGTGGGCCTTTGCGCTGAGTTTCCCAGTTTAAGCTGGCTGGCGCATACCCCTGAAGCAGCGCTGAAGGGCATTCGCAAACTTGTAAGCGAGGTTATAGCGGACATGCTCGAAAATGAGGAACAAGTGCCCGAGCCAATCGCTACCAAACATTTCAGCGGCAAATTCATGGTGCGTGTTCCACCTGACGTTCATCGGCAATTGGCAATACAGGCGGCAGAAGCCGGTGTAAGCCTTAATCGGCTGGCAAGCGCAAAGCTTAGTCACTAGGTCAACCGACGGACAAGCCGCCGCGCTGCGAGCCGTTATGTCCTTTAAGGGACTCGGTAAATACTAATGTACCAAGATCGCGCCTGGATTCAGGGAAAGGGGACGGATTTATTTTCTCGCGAAAAATGACAAAAGAGTGAGCTATCCAGTCAAAAAGACAGCTAACATCGGCGACAGTGCGGCAGACGGCCGCGGGAAAAGCCCCCCGCGCCGCTGCGCCTCATTACCGTGGACCAATAATAACAGAAGTTGACATGCGTACCAAAACTGGTACAATAGGGCCTAAATGGTTGATATTTCATTTGTCCTAAAAGTCGCGTTTTATCGTTCTGAAGCCGGGAATGAGCCAGTCAGGGAGTGGTTGAAAGAATTGTCTCGCGACGACAAGCGGCAAATTGGCGAGGACATCAAGACCGCGCAACTTGGCTGGCCTTTGGGAATGCCGCTTATCAGGAAAATCGAAAAGGATTTATGGGAAGTTCGGACCAGATTGGCAGATGGCATTGCGCGAGTTATCTTTACGGTTGACGGCAATTACATGATCTTACTGCACGGCTTCATCAAAAAATCACAGAAGACTCCGCAAAGCGAACTTAAGACGGCTATGGCACGTCTTGGCAATTACAAGAGAGGCATAAAATGAAAAACCGACACATTGGCACCAGTTTTGATGATTTCTTGGATGAAGAAGGTTTGCGAGCTGATGCAGAGGCCACAGCCATCAAACGAGTTATCGCATACCAGATCGAATTGGAAATGAAACAGGCAAATCTGTCAAAAACCGCCATGGCTGAAAAGATGCACACAAGCCGCACGGCTTTGGATAGACTTCTCGATCCCTCCAATGTCTCCGTTACTCTTCAAACTCTTGAAAGAGCGGCCCTTGCCTTGGGAAAAAGCCTGAAAATAGAGCTTGCATAACCATCTACGACAGCAGATTTCGCTACACTGCAACGTCTCTAGCCTTTATTCGCCCTCAAGAATGCGATTACCCAAATGACGCTTATCCCGATCATCATTGCCATGCTGCAAGTGCCGGCAGCCGACGGATTGGTTACCAACCATGAAGTAGCCGGACCCCTGACTCAATACACCAGGTCTGAAGTTCCGGGTTTGCAATACGTTGTTGTTGACGCCGAGGGGATTCTCTTCGAATTCGCGGGGGGCTTGGCTGATATCCAGAATCAGAAGGCAATGACTCTGGATACTACCCTTATGGCGTACTCAATGACCAAGCCCTGCACCGCCGTTGCAATTCTGCAATTGGCAGAGCAGGGGAAAGTTCGGCTGGATGACCCGATAGATCGATATTTGCCAAACCATCCCTACGGCGGACATGGCATAACTATCCGTCATCTGCTCACACACACTTCCGGCCTTCCTAACCCGATTCCTCTCCGCTGGGTACATCTGGCGGAGCAAGGCGCCGGTTTTGACGAAGATGCCGCACTTGCCCGGGTGGTAGCGGAGAATCCCAGGCTTTCATTTGAGCCGGGCCGAAAGTATGCATACTCGAATATCGGTTATTGGCTCCTAGGCAAGATCGTCGAAAGGGTATCCGGGCAATCGTATACCGATTATGTGAGAACGAACATCATTCGACCGCTGGGCCTTTCCCCGCAGGAAATGGATTTTGTCATTCCTGATCCGGCGCGGCACGCCAATGGTTATCTTGCCAAATACTCCCTGATGAATCTGATGAAGGGGTTCGTCACCGACAGCAAGTTCTGGGGCGAGTATGAAGGAAAGTGGTTACGATTAAGGAGTCACCACCTCAACGGACCTGCCTTTGGCGGGCTGGTCGGAACCGCGCGTAGCTTTGGCCGTCTCTTGCAGGACCAGTTGCGGGCAGAGTCGGTTTTGTTGAGCCCGGAGACCAGGAGACTCCTGGAGACTCGGCAGACGGATGGTCGAGGCAGGAAGATTCCGATGACGCTGGGGTGGCACGTTGGCGACCTGAACGGAACAGCCTATTTCTTCAAGGAGGGCGGCGGGGGTGGATTTCATGGTGAGATGCGCCTTTATCCGGCGAAGGGCATTGCTTCGGTGGTGATGGTCAACAGCACCGTGTTCAATTCAACCAGGTTCCTGAATCGCGTGGACCGTAAGTTCTTGGGTGAAAATTGAACCCAGGAAACAGAAATGAGCCGGGACACTCCGCAAATGCTGATGTCCCCTTTTTCTTCACAGGAGCCGACAGGTGATCCCGCTCAGAGACTACAACCCGACACGCAGCTTCCCGCTGGTAAGCGTCGCCTTCATACTGCTCAATGTGGCGATCTATATCCTGGACCGGGCCACCGGCCACCTCGAACCGGTGCTGGTCCAGACCGCGCGCGGCATCGTCCAGACCAGCCAGTTCGTCGGGGGGCTGACCGCCCATTATGCCCTGGTCCCCGCCGAGCTGACCGCAACCCCTTTCTCCGCCTGGCCGACCCTCTTCACCTCGATGTTCCTGCACGGCAACTGGCTTCACATCGGCTCGAACATGCTCTATCTCTGGATATTCGGCAACAACATCGAGGACACCCTGGGGAAGTCCCGTTTCGTCCTGTTCTATCTCACCTGCGGGGTGGTCGCCGCGGCGGCCCAGTTGCTCAGCGCGCCCCATTCGGCCATCCCCATGGTCGGGGCGAGCGGCGCGGTGGCAGGGGTGCTGGGGGCGTACCTGGTGCTCTTCCCCCATGCGAAGGTCCTCACCCTGGTCCCGGTCTTCTTCTTTATCACAACCGTCGAGGTCCCGGCGTTTCTGATCATCGGCTACTGGGCGCTCATCCAGTTCATAAACGCCAACTGGCTGGGGGGTGGGGAACTTCTGGGTGACGGCGGCATTGCCTATTTTGCCCACATCGGCGGGTTCGCCGCAGGAATCGCCTTCATCCTGCTCCTGGGGGGGAGGGGCCTTCTCGGCAGCCGGCGGCGGGGCGGCTTCTGAGCCGGGTTCAGCATGCCACCTCGCCTCCCCGCCTGCGAGTCCTGCCGGAAACTGTCTTATCTGTTCATGAGGCCCGGAGCCCTTCGAGATTGCGGCGCAGCACCGTCACCACCGCTTCCGAGGGGGGCTGCCCGCCGACACCCTTCAGCCAGAAGCGGTCGAAGACCTTGCCCGCGGTGGTTTCGATGACCATTTCCTCGGGGAAGAGGCTGAAGAACGAAAGCCGGTCCAGGAAGGCGCCCAGAAAGCCGGTCTGGTCGTTGGCCCTGATCTCCAGGCTGAGCGCGTCCCGTGACGGGGTGGGAAGCCGGAGCGAAAAGTCATCGAGGGAAAAAGCCCGGCCGTCAGCCTTGCCCCCCGCGGTCCGGACCAGGCGAAGATAATCGATTCTTTCCGGGGGGGCGCTGAATGCCGCCGGCTTGAGCTCGAACTTCCCCTCCCATCTTGCGGCCGACACCTTCCGCGCCGTCCCCCGCTCCACGCTGATGCCGGACCCGGCAATGCCGGCCGAAAGATTGACGATCCAGTCGTGCGGCATTTTCCCCCAGATTTTCAGGTCATAATTGCCGGCATTATTCCGTGTCACCTCACAGCCGGGAATGTCCCCCGCTGCAGCCCCCCCTGCACCCATAAAATGCATCGCATACCCTCCTCGTCGAGTGGCGCCGGCCGAAAGCATCCGTGGGTTTGGCCGGCAATTGATTGAATGCCGTCGGAGGAGCAATTATCCTGCCAACCCGATTCCGTCTTAAAACCACGCAAAACCGGCTGGATACCAACAGCAGGGGAGAAGCGACGCGCGGCGGAGTCGATCGAATCGGCAGCAGCTGCCGAATTTTTAATCAGCAGGGGCTCACTGCCTCCCCCCTTCGGCGGGCGCTTTTCATGCTCTTGCCGGATTTTTGTTTGACAGCAGGGAGGCGGATGACGTATACAGGGTGG
The DNA here is from genome assembly GCA_023701365.1 of Geobacteraceae bacterium. Taxonomy (GTDB): domain Bacteria; phylum Desulfobacterota; class Desulfuromonadia; order Geobacterales; family Geobacteraceae; genus JAMPXD01. The sequence continues at coordinate 1,252 of JAMPXD010000230.1, read as the reverse complement.
CCCGCATTTTATCGCCTTTTTCCGGACAGTTGGCCTCTTTTCATGGGTGTTTCTTAGGGCAGAGCCAGGCCTCGACGGTGCCGCCCTCCCCGGTTGCGGGCGCCACAATCCATATTTCACAGAGAGAGAGAACAGGAACATGATGAATCTGAAGCCAGAAGTTGTTGCCCAGCTCGAGCGCGTGCTCGGCTCCGTTGAAATGCTGCTCCCCAGGGCCGTCAAGCCGGTCGACTGGTCGACCTGCCAGGCCGCCAACTGGCGGCGCCACTCCTTCTCCGGCTACCTGGAGCCGGTCAAGGTGACCGACACCACCACCCTCGACGAACTGCTCGGCGTCGAGAAACAGAAAGAGGTGATGATCAGCAACACGCGCCAGTTCCTGGCCGGCCTGCCGGCCAACAATGCCCTCCTCTGGGGGTCGCGCGGCACCGGCAAGTCGTCCGTGGTGAAGGCCCTGCTCAACGAGTTCGCCCCCCGGGGGCTGCGCGTCATCCAGGTGGAGAAGGAAGACCTGATCTATCTCTCGGAAATCTTCAACGCCGTCGAGAACGAGCCGTACCGCTTCATCCTGCTCTGCGACGACCTCACCTTCGAGGTCGGCGAGCTCAGCTACAAGATGCTCAAGAGCGCCCTCGACGGCTCGGTCTACTCGGCCCCCGAGAACGTCCTGATCTACGTGACCTCCAACCGCCGCCACCTCCTCCCGGCATACGATTCCGACCTGATCGGCGGCAAATTCGTCAACGGCGAGCTGCAGCAGAGCGAGGCGATGGAGGAGAAGGTCTCCCTCTCCGACCGGTTCGGCCTCTGGATCGCCTTCCACGCCTTCTCCCAGGAGCGCTACCTGGACGCCGTGCGCCTCTGCGTCGAGCGGGAGGGACGACAGCGGCGGGTGGAGATCCCCTGGACCAGGGAGCTGGAGCAGGACGCCATCCAATGGTCCCACGACAAGAGCAAGCGCTGCGGCCGGACCGCCTTCCAGTTTTCCAAGAACTGGGTGGGCCGCTACCTGCTGCCGGCGCAGGCCGTCTGCTGAAAAAGAGAAGGGGCCAGGCTGTTGACAGCCTGGCCCCTTCTTGATTGCCAAAAACCTGGTGCTCCCCGTAAAACCTTAGCTGCCGCCGGAGATCCCGCCAATCGTCTCCTCCACCCTGGAGACCATCAGCTGGGGGGTGAACGGCTTGCGGATGAATCCGTCAGCCCCCGATTCCTTGACGAGCCGGCTCAACTCGTTCTCCGGCTTCGATGACAG
>JAMPXD010000229.1 GCA_023701365.1 Geobacteraceae bacterium | reverse complement strand
GAGCCTTATTGACGAAATCTTGAAAAGGAGCTGCTACTGTAAATGGTGGAAGAGATCATCAGGATAGAAACAGCCGACGAACAGGGAAAGCTGCCGGAAGAGGAAGGGATAGAAATCCCCCTCGACAGGATAAACCCGGATACCCTGCGGAACATGCTGGCGGAGTTTGTCACCAGGGGATGGGCAGACGAAGAATGCACCCTGGAAAGCAGGATCGAACAGGTCTTGCGCCAGCTGCGGGAGCGTAAGGCCAAAGTCATGTATGACTTCAGAACGGAAACCTGGAATGTCGTCGAGTGCCGCTGACATAAACTTTCATCACCAGGCCGGTTCCGGCACGGGCGGCAGCTGCCGCGCCCCGGCTTTGCTCCTGGCGGCAGGGGCCTTTTCCAGGGCCAGCGCTGCCGCATTTTTGTCGCAGAAGGAACTGGGTTCATAGCTATGGCCTGCTGCCAGACGCCCTTCCTCTCTCTTCAGGCGACCGTAGACATACCGGCCGACAAGCGGGGCAACCAGGCGGGTCCTCCAGCCGAATTCGGCGTAAATATCCGCAAGAAGCCTCCCCGCCCTTTCCCGCAGCCGCGGATCATTGCGATAATGCTTCTTCATGGCCCAGACGGCGCCGGCGTAGGTGGAACGGAGCGGCGCGGTCTCCCAGGCGAGACGGTCCCGAACCCGTCGGGAACGCTGCTTGTGTAGCTGCCAGCCGTTCAGGAGCACCCGGATCAGGCGGAGCAGGCTGGGGCCGTTGACCTCGAAGTCCCGTCGGAATGCGTCGAGCAGGTAGTTCTCTTCCTCCCCGCCTGCAATATGGGGATGGCGGTAGTTGAAGCGATACTGGCCATGGGCATCGGCAAAGGGGAACTGGGACTCGGGAAGGAGATTCCCCTCCCTCTGGTGCTTTTCATGGAGGGGAGTGCCGGGAATCGGGGTATAAAGCATGAACTGGTGAAAGACCGTATCGTGGCGGACGGCGTAGTCGATGGTCGCCCCCATTTCTTCCGGCCGGTGCTCTTCGAGGCCCAGGATGGATGAGCCGAGGACGCGGATGCCGTTTGCCTGAAGCATCTGCACGAGGCTCAGGGTATCGACACCCTTGAGCTTGTCGTAGGCGCTCTCCTCTCCTTCGAGGCCCATCCAGACGAAACCGATTCCCAGCCCCAGCAACTGATCCATGGTGTAGGATTTCAGCACCCTCGCCGAGCTGAATACGGACAGCGCCCAGCTCTTGCCATGCGACTCCATCAGTTCCAGGAGACGCAGCGCCCTTTTCCTGTTCAGGAGGAAATTCTCGTCGAGGACAAAGAAGGAGCGCACCTTCAGCTTCCTTTCGATCTCGCACATGACGGCATAGAGCTCATCGCCCGTCTCGTAGAAATTGACGAACTGCCCCTTTCCGCCGAACAGGGCGGATGTCGAGCAGAAGTTGCACCCCAGGGGACAGCCGACCGAGGGAATCAGGATCGCCGCCGTCCGCTCGGGGCTGTCGCCGATATCGATCCCCATGATTCTGGAGCCGAAACCAGAAAGGGCCATGGGGTGCTTGATCGGCGCCCGGTCATTCTGGCCGAGGTATCGTTGAAACCAGCGGATACCCTCGCCGCGGACGATGAGGTCCGCATCGATCAGCTGCTCGAGCCCCTCCTTGTTGGCGATGTGACCGCCGACGACAATCGTTGCCCCCGGCTGGTGCCGGCGGATCAGCTCGCACATCTTCGCCACCTTGCCGACATTGGCGATGATCCCGCTGATGCCGATGACGTCGTAGCTCTGTTGCCGGAGCTCTTCCCGGAAGCGCTCCAGGGTGGGGAAATCCAGGAGGGTGCAGGGGGCATCGATATTGGCCTGAATCATCATCAGTCCGAAGGAGCGGTGAAACATCCGGAGCGAGAACCCTCCCTGGAGGCGGGTGACCTGATTCTGATACAGCTCCATCGGGTTGATTTTGCGACTGCCGTACTCATCGTCCTGGCCGTAGGGACCGAAGACGCTGGACAGCAGGACACGGGCGCTGGTTGCCAGAGGATGACTGACGGCGGGGTGGTGCGTCATGCGTTTCTCCTTGGTTGTGCTGCTATGTTTCGTTCATTGTATAGAAACGCACCGGAAAAAGAGAGGCATAACTGGCCCTGTTACAATACTATTACAATGTGAGAGATGCTGGAGGCGGGTGCCATTTCCTTCCGGCCAAGAAGACCGAGGTAGGCAGGGGGGAAGGGGGGCGCAGGGCTCTTAACAGAAAAAGCCGAACCAGAAATGGTTCGGCTTTTTCTATTTTCGTCCAAAGAAGCACGTGGTATGCTTCCTCAGCTGCTAATTTGGCGGGCGGCATGGGATTCGAACCCACGACCCCAGGCTTCGGAGGCCTGTACTCTATCCAGCTGAGCTAACCGCCCGCGAACTATTTTATATACACCATCTTTGCCATTTACTCAAGTTTTTAGTTCCGTAAAAAATCACCCGGGTGCCTTCGAACTGATGACGCGCCGTTAGGGGGCTTTTGCCTTGTTTGCCAGGGTCAGTTCACCGTCGAGCCGTAGACCGGAACCGTGATCTCCCGTTTTGCCGGGCTGTCGGTCGATATGGAAAGATAGCCGCTCAGCAGCCGGTCTCCCTTCCGCGGGGCAGCGGAAACCATGATCGTGCCGGACTCTCCCGGCTTCAGGAGTTTTTTCTCGCTCTCCGCGGTAATCTGCGGGAGACTGGACTTGACGGCGGTTAGTTTCAGCGGCTTGCCCCCCTTGTTGGTAACGGTCAGGCTGGCTTTTTTCGTGGTGCCGACCTGTACCTGTCCCAGGTTCAGCTGCCGCGGGTTTATCCGGACCTCCTCGATGACCGTTCCCTTGAGGTAGAGGAGGGAGGACGGCACCTTGGGGTCGTCGGTATCCAGTGACACGGTTTTCTGGACAGGGCCGGAATAATTGGCGGAATCGAAGGTCGCCTTGATCTCCCCCGTTCTGCCCGGCGCGATGACCGATGCGCTGGTGGTGACCGCGGTACAGCCGCATGCGGGACGGACTTTCCTGATGGTGAGAGGCGCGTCCCCTCTGTTTCTGATGATGAAGGTGTGCTCCACCTTCTGCCCCTGGCCGATGGAGCCGAAGTCGTGGGTCGGCCGGTCGACGGCAACCTGCGGGGCCGCAAGGGCCGCGCCTCCCCACGTCAGGGAAATAATCACGAGCGCAGCGGTGAGAGAGAGCTTCATGGTAACTCCTTGCCTTGGTGCGGAAATTGTGGCGACGAGTTGTCGTTTATCTTTGTCAATCTATACCATAATGGACCGGTTCCGGCTATAATGATTTGACACACATGCCCCTTTCTGCTATAGAAAAAACGGAGAAACCATAAGTTTGAAGCGGGTTTACACAGAAAACGGGGAAGCGGGTCTGAGCCTCCTCTATTCCGAAGAGAGAATAGCGGCCGAGGTGCAGAGACTCGCTGACGAAATATCGGCGGATTACGCGGGGGAGGAGCTCCTGCTGATCGTGGTGCTGAAGGGGGCCTTCATCTTTGCCGCCGACCTGGCGCGCAGGATCAGGCTCCCCCTGGCGGTGGATTTCGTCAGGCTGTCAAGCTACAGGGGGACGGAGACGACCGGCGAGGTATCCCTGACCAGGGACGCCGAAACCTCCCTGGCGGGGAGGAACGTGCTCGTGGTGGAGGACATCGTTGACACGGGGCTTTCCCTCTCGTTCCTGCTGGAGAATTTCAGGCGCAGGGGACCGAAGAGTCTCAGGGTATGCACCTTGATAGACAAGCGGGGGCGCCGCCGGGCCGAAGTGACCTCGCATTACACCGGGATAGTCTGTGACGACGGATTTCTGGTCGGTTACGGCCTGGACCTTGATGAACGCTGCCGGGAACTCCCGGCAATCTATGAAATCGCAACCAATTCCTCTGGGGAGGTCTGAATGATAGTCCAATGTGACCAGTGCAGCTCCAAATTCAGGCTGGATGATGCAAAGGTGAAGGAGGGGGGGGCGAAGGTCCGCTGTTCCAAGTGCAAGCATATTTTTGTGGTACAAAAGGAAGCGCCTGCCGAGGAGGCCGATTTTGACTCTTTCCTGAACGGTCTTGTCTCCCCGCCTCTCGACAAGCCCGGGGATGCCGACGCCGCTGTCCCGCCGGCTGCGGAACAGCCCGTTGCGGCAGCCGGCAAGGCTGCGGAAACGGAATTCTTCACGGCTGAGGAGGAGGCGGCTGGAGGAGGGTTCCCGGGAAAGGATGGATTCGATTTCGGCGGCTTCGACTTTGACGCAGGGCCTGGCAGCACTCCCTCCGCAAAAACCTTCGAGGTGGAGGAGAAGGGTGGCTTTGATTTCGGCGAGTTGAATCTGGAGAGTGGTGATTCTGCCGGGCAAGAGGCGGAAGCCCCTGAGAGGGGGGCGCCAGCCTACGATGACGGCGCTTTTTTCTTTACCGAAGAGCCCGCGCCGCCGGCCCCGGAAATTGAGGTGACGGTAGAGGGGGACGGAGTGCCCGGCGCAAGCGGCGACTCTTTTGACCTCGGCATAGCCCCCCCTCGGGAGCAGGAAGAGGCTTTTCCCGCTGCGTCTGCGCTGGATTTTTCTTTTGAACCGGAGGCTGAAGAGCCCCCGGCTGCGCCTCCTGCCCCGGAACCGAAGCAAGGGGGCGCACAGCCTCCTGCCTTTGATTTTGGCGAGTTCGAGTTCGGTGATGCCGCCCCTTCAGAAAAAGCGGAGCAGGCGGAGGAGCCGCCGCGGGAGCCGGCGGAATGGGAATGGGACAAGCCGGAAGTCCCGGCCCAGGAGCAGATGGCAACACCACTGGCGTTCGAGCATGTTTCCGTGCCAGCCATGACCGAGATGCCGATGGCGGAAGAAGAACTTCCCCCCCTGTCCATTCCCTCCAGGCGCAAGGGTAGCTCCATCCTGCCGATCGCAGTGACCGCTGTTTCCGTACTGCTGGTTCTTGCGCTGGCGGGCGGCGGCTTCTATTTCTTCAAGGAGGGGCCTGCGGCGTTCAACAAGCTGGGTCTCGGCTTCATGGCCAGCTGGTTTGGCCTGGAAACAAAGGAGGAGGGTGGGATTGCCGTCAGGAACCCGGCGGCTGCCTTCCTGGGCAACAAAGAGGCTGGGGAGATATTCGTGGTGAACGGTGAGGCGGTCAACAACTTCGCCAAGCCCCGCGCCCACATCCAGGTGAAGGCTACCCTGTACGGGCCGAAGGGGGAAGTGCTCCAGCAGAAATCAGCCTACTGCGGCAATGCCCTCTCCAGGGAACAGCTGGCCACCATGCCGGTTGCGGAGCTGGAAAAGGCCATGGGGGACCAGTTCGGCGTTTCTCTTTCCAACCTCGCGGTGCAGCCGGGCAAAGCGATTCCCTTTGTTGTGGTATTTACCAATGTCCCGCAGGGTGCGGCAGAGTTTGGGGTAGAGGTGATCGGCTC
>JAMPXD010000228.1 GCA_023701365.1 Geobacteraceae bacterium | reverse complement strand
CGGCCACCGCGTCCCGGTTGCCCCGGGCGAGCGGCTCGACAGCCACCACCAGTTTTGCCTCGTCGGTGCGGCCGAGGAAGAAGACCTCGTTGCCGCCGGCGTCTTCAATCTCCCCGCGCATCTGGAGGAGGGCCTTTTCGGAAAAATAGCGGTTCATTGCCGTCGAAGATACTATCTTTAACGGGGCGATTCAATAAAAAAGGGGCGGATCGCTCCGCCCCTTTCTCGCGCACGTGCCAACCTTAAAACTCCCTCCCCTTCAAGGGGAGGGTCGGGGTGGGGATGGGTGTTGTCGGCTCCAAAGTACCCCCATCCCCCTCCTGACCTCCCCCTTGAAGGGGGAGGAAAACAATCAGTGACCGGTCCCCGGTCCCTGGTCCCCGGTTTCCTCTTACTTCTTGTGACACTCGCTGCACTTGGTCGGCCCGGCCTTCTTCTCCTCGTGGCACCCCTTGCAGTTCTTGTGGGCTATATCCTTGCCGAACCCCTCGATCTTGCCCGGCCCCTTCTCGTGGCAAACCTTGCAATCCTTCAGGAGTTCCTGGTGCTTCTTGTGGGGGAAGGTGACGTCGCCGTTCTTGGCCGGCAGGGTGATGACGTCTGCCGCCAGCGCCAGGCTCGCCGTGAAGAGGGTTACTGCTGCTGCCGCGATGATCCGTTTCATCTGTGCTGCTCCTTTCTTGTTCGGGTTATGGAGTCAACCTGCTGTGATAAAAAATAGCAGGCCAGTGCCGCCGCCACAACCGACATCTGGCCCAATCCGGCCCGATGTCGGGTCGTGCGCCACCCCTCTTTCTTGCAAAAAAATACAGAAAAACGTGCGGTTAGCTGATATACTGGAAAATATGGAAAATCCCGCGGATAAAGTGGAAAAATCCCCCCTGCCGGTCGTGGCCATCGACGGGGCCAGGATAAAGGCGGTCCGGGAAGCGAAGAAACTGACCCAGCTCTACGTGGCGAGCGTGGTCGGGGTGACCACCGACACCATCTCCCGCTGGGAAAACAACCGCTACCCGAGCGTCAGGCGCGACAACGCGGAGAAGCTCGCCGCAGCCCTGGAGGTGGAGCTGGCGGAGATCCTCCGGAGGGAGGAGGCGGAGCCGCCGGTAGAAGAGGCCCCTCCGGCGCCGCCCCGGAAAGAGCGGCGCCGCGCCCTGCTCCTCTTCCTTGCCGGGGCGGCGCTCCTCGCGGCAGCGGCGCTCTTCCTGTTCCGCCGGCCGTTTGCCGTGCCGATGGCCGAACGGCAGCTCCCCCGGTTCGGGGCGCCGGGCAAGGTGATCCCGGTGCAGGTCAGGATCAGCCGCCGGGAGCCGTCAGTCACCGGCCTGATCGTCAGGGAGCGGCTCCCGCCGGGCTGGCGGCTGGTGAACGCCATCCCGCCGGCGGCGACCGGCCAGGCCGATGCCGAAGAGGTGAAGTGGCTGATCCCGGCCGGGAGCGGCGCGGCAACCATCTTCTACACCGTCCGGGTCCCCCGGGCCGCCGCGCTGCAGACAACGGCCGGCTTCAGCGGGGAGGTGGTGGCCCATGGCGGCGGGGTCACCAGGAGGGGGAGCAGCGGCGGCGACCGGACCGTCACCGTCGCCGGGGTGCATTGGGCGGACGAAAACGGCGACGGCCGGATCGACGACGACGAGATCATGCCCGCCTACTACCTGACCGAGGAGATGAAGGGGCTCGGCCTCGACTGGCGCACCATCGAGGCGGTCTGGAGCGGCGGCGGCTACCGCTGGGACCCCCGGAGCGGGGAGTTCGAGGCGCGCAGGTGACGGCGGCTAAATTTGCCATCCGCTGCCAAACGTGCTATAGATATTCTCTTTTGTTTTTAAATCCATGGCTCTCTGGTAAACTTCACGAAAATGCGCGGAGAAATCCTGAAAAAGGTGCGGCGGATCGTCGTCAAGATCGGCAGCCGGGTCCTCACGGACGAGACGGACGGCCTCGACCGCGGCCTGATGCGACAGCTCGCCGCCCAGATCGCCCGGCTCAAGGGGGAGGGGCGCGAGGTTATCATCGTCTCCTCCGGGGCGGTGGCGGCCGGCCGGAAGGAGCTGGGGATCGAGGGGAAGCCCCGGACCATCCCCCAGAAGCAGGCGGCCGCGGCCATCGGCCAGTCCCGCCTGATGTGGGCCTACCAGGAGGCCTTCGCCGCCTATGAGCACAGGGTGGCCCAGATCCTCCTGACCCGTGACGATCTCTCCGACCGGCTCCGTTTCCTCAACGCCCGCTCCACCATCGAGACGCTGCTTGCCTGCGGGGTGATCCCGATCATCAACGAAAACGACACGGTGGCGGTGGACGAGATCAAGTTCGGCGACAACGACAACCTGTCGGCCCTGGTCACCAACCTGACCGAGGCGGAGCTCCTGGTGATCCTGACCGACATCGAGGGGTTCTACGACGCCGACCCCCGCACCAGCAGCAATGCCCGGCTGATCCCCCTGGTGGAGAGCATCACGAAAAAGGTGGAGCAGGCTGCCGGCGGCTCGGCCTCCACGGTCGGCACCGGGGGGATGGTGACCAAGCTGGCCGCGGCGAAAAAGGCGGGGAAGTTCGGGGTGCCGACCCTGATGGTGAACGGCAAGAGCCCGGGGATACTGGACCTGGCCATGGCCGGCGACGAGGTCGGGACCCTGTTCCTGGCGGCCCGGGAGAGCCTCACCAGCCGCAAGCACTGGATCGCCTACACGCTCCGTCCCAAGGGGAGGGTCCTGGTCGATGAGGGGGCCCGGACCGTCCTCTCCCAGCACGGCAGGAGCCTCCTCCCCTCCGGCATCGTCCGGGTCGAGGGGGAGTTCGAGCGGGGGGACTGCGTCCGGGTCTGCGGGCCGGACGGGTTGGAGTTCGCCCGGGGGATCGTCGACTACTCCCACAAGGAAATCGCCGCCATCATGGGGCACCGGAGCGGGGAGATCGAGGAGATTCTCGGCTACCGCTACGGGGATGAGATCATCCACCGGGATAATTTAGTGATAGTTTGATTTTTTGCCACGGAGGAACAGAGCCACGGAGAAAGCCGAAAGGCATATTGGGACGCGGAAAAGGCGGAAAAATCGGATAACTGCGGATCAGGCAAAACCTGAACCCTTTTTTGGGAAAGGCCTTTAAAATCCGCTTTTTTTGGTTTGATCCGCGGTCCGTTCAGTTTTAGAGATTTTTTTCCGGGTCTCCGTGTCTCCGTGGTAAAGATTTATGGAGGTTTCAATCATGACCATTGCCGAAAAGATCCGGAAAATCGCCGCGGATGCCCGCCAGGCGTCCCTCGCCATGGCCAGGCTTTCCTCGGGGGTGAAGAACGACCTGCTGCTGAACATGGCCCTGGCCCTGATCAACAACGCCCCCCACCTGGTCGAGGAGAACCGCAAGGACCTGGAGGCGGGGGAGAAGAAGGGGCTCTCCGCCGCCATGCTCGACCGGCTGATGCTGGACGAGGCGCGGATCAGGGGGATGGCCGAGGCCTTGAGGGAGGTGGCGAACCTCCCCGACCCGGTGGGGGAGGTCACTAAAATGTGGAAACGCCCCAACGAGCTGATGGTGGGGAAGATGCGGATACCGCTGGGGGTTATCGGCATCGTCTACGAGGCGCGCCCCAACGTCACCGCTGACGCCGCGGCCCTCTGCCTGAAGAGCGGCAACGCCGTGATCCTGCGCGGCGGCTCGGAGGCGATCTACTCCAACGTGGCGATCGGCCGGCTCCTCCGGGAGGAGATGGAGAAGGCCGGCATCCCCGTGGCGGCCCTGACGGTGATCCCGTTCGTGGAGCGGGAGGGGGTGCTGGAGCTCCTCAAGCAGGAGGAGATGATCGACCTGATCATCCCCCGCGGCGGCGAGAGCCTGATCCGCTTCGTGGTGGAGCACTCCAAGATCCCGGTGATCAAGCACTACAAGGGGGTCTGCCATATCTTCGTCGACGCCTCCGCCGACTTCGCGATGGCGGAGCGGATCATCGCCAACGCCAAGACCCAGCGCCCCGGGGTCTGCAACGCCCTGGAGACCCTGCTGATCCACAAGGACGTGGCGGAGACGTTCGTCCCGCGGATCTACGAGGCCCTCGCCACCCTCAAGGTGGAGCTGCGCGGCGACGAGACCTTCCGCCAGTTCGCCCCCGCTGCCAGGGCGGCCACCGAGGAGGACTGGCACGCCGAGTACCTGGAGCTGATCCTCGCAGCCCGGGTGGTGGACGATCTCGACGAGGCGATCGCCCACATCAACAAGTACGGCTCGCTCCATACCGAGGCGATCATCACCGCCGACTACGGCAATGCCCAGCGCTTCATCCGGGAGGTGAACTCCAGCACCGTGCTGGTCAACGCCTCGACCCGCTTCGCGGACGGCAACCAGCTCGGCTTGGGGGCGGAGATCGGCATCTCCACCACCAAGCTCCATTCCTTCGGGCCGATGGGGCTGGAGGACCTGACCACGACCAAGTTCATCGTCTACGGCGACGGCCAGGTGCGAACTTAGAATCTGCCACAGAGACCATAACTCCCCCTACCCCCCTCTTAACTTAAGAGGGGGAATGTCATTCTCCTCCCCTTAAGTCTAAGGGGAGGTTGGGAGGGGTTATGCCCCGTGGCCAATTTCGGGAGATCCATGAAAGTCGGCATCCTTGGCGGCACCTTCAATCCGATCCACATCGCCCATCTGCGCATCGCCGAGGAGGTGCGGGACCGGTTCGACCTGGCGGAGGTGATGTTCGTGCCGGCGGCGGCCCCTCCCCACAAGCCCCTGGCGGGGGACCTCCCCTTTGCCCGCCGCTGCGAGATGGTGCGGCGGGCCATCGCCGGCAACCCCTTTTTCTCCGTCTCGGACATCGAGCAGAGGCGCGGCGGCAAGTCCTATTCGATCGACACCCTGCGCGCCTTCCGCCAGGAGCGCCCCGATGACGAGTTCTTCTTCATCATCGGCAGCGACTCCTTCCTGGAGTTCGGCTCGTGGCGGGATTACGGGGGCTTTTTCGACTACTGCAACCTGGTCGTGGTGGAGCGCCCCGGAGCCGTGGTGACCGCGCTCGACCAGGCCCTGCCGGTTGCCATTGCCCATGAGTTCTGTTATTATGGCGCGGAAAAACGGCTCGCCCACCGTTCGGGATATTCGATCTACCACCTGGAGGGGGTCCCCCTCGACATTTCATCCAGCTCCATTCGCGAACTGGCAAGGCTCGGCCGCTCCATCAGGTACCTGGTGCCGGAAGCGGTCGAGCACTACATAAAGGAACAGAGGTTATACGCGAATGCGCGATAAGATCAAGCTGACGGCGCAGGAGAGGGCCATCAAGTGCGCCGCCCTGGCGCTGGACAAGAAGGCGCTGGCTGTCAAGGTTCTGGAGATCGGACGGATTTCCAGCATCGCCGACTACCTGGTGCTCGCCTCCGGCCGCTCGGACAAACAGACCCAGGCCATCGCCGATTCGGTACGGCAGGGGCTCAAGAAATTCGGCAAGGCGCTCG
>JAMPXD010000227.1 GCA_023701365.1 Geobacteraceae bacterium | reverse complement strand
TCATTCTGGATGTCACCCCGGGAATTGGATTTAATCGGCTCATAGGCAGGGTCCTGGGTTATGTTGCCGGTCACTGATTCAACCCCGTAAACTGTTACGTCCCCGGTTATGTTGATATTGTTGATCCTGCGCTTGAGTTGGCGCCAGGGCGCAGTGTTTGCGGCAAAACGGAAGTGGGAGGAATGACAGGAGTGGCACGACCATTCGCCATCTGTTATGGCGCCCCCTGGCGGGTTACTGCCGAGAACGGGATCGGCCCTCATTTTTCTGGAAGTAGGGGCGGTAACAGATCCCTTGGTGTAACCGGGATTGTGCCCGTTTCGGGGGTCAAGATCGGACCAGTAAAAATCGCCGGCGGGCATTGCGACTCCCGGGGGGACAGCGCCTGTCGCCGTTTTGACAACAGGAGCCAGCCAACTCCCCGGCGCAACGCCCACAAGGTCAGCCGTGTCCGCAGTGTTGTTCCCTTCGGTGTGGCAGGAGAGGCATAAATCTGTAATGTCTTCTTTTTTCAAGGTCAAATTGCCATTCACCTGGACATGGCAATCAGAACAGACAACCATCCCTTCGTCAGAATGGTAAATGTAGCTGTTGGGGCCGGTTCCAGGAATCCCTCCCGCGAAAGAGGCAAAAGCTGAAGCGGACATTGCGGCTGTAATCATGAATCTGCAAGTCGCATTCATTTTCGTCCCTCCTCTCGGCAAGCGTCAATCCTTTGCGTGGCACTTGTTGCACAGACTCCTTTGAAAAGCGCCATACACACCGGCCGGCCGGTCGTAAAACGTTTTCCTTGTTTCCGCAGCAAGGCGGCCTTGTGCATACTCGGGAGGAGCGTCGTTGTCGATGCCCGGATAGTTTCCCCGGTACACGAGGAACGTTGTCTGCATGTTCCATCTGGCAATGCTGTCCCATCCCGAGGCATGGACCCTGTGGCATGTCAGGCACATCACGCTGGCATTGCCTGTCGGGCCGGTGAGGTCTGCGTTGTTGCTGTTCGCAACCTTTTTGAGGAGTGAGTAATCGTTCGTCCCCATCTCGAAGGGGACCATGGACGTGTATGAGGTGGCGGAAGTTCCGACAAGCCTTCCCGAGCTCACATAGGCGTTGTAGTTGTTGACCGCTTCCGCGCTGAGAATTGAGCCGCTTCCGCTTGGATGCCCGTAACTGCCGGCATGGCTGATATTGGGATGGCAGTTCTGGCACCACTCGGACATGCCTCGTCCATAGGCGACCCGCGTGTCGCCGGGACCCTCCGCTCTGTTGTACAGTGGAGGAGCGACGGCGGCGGGGGGGTCTGCAGTGAAGGGAGAGATCCCTGTCCCGTATCCGGGCTGGTATCCCTTTCCTCCCAGCAGTCTGAAGACACCGACGGCGCCGCCTGCATCAGGGTCGGGACTGTTGCTGTACGACCCTGATGAGACTACGGGGAGGCCGGCGCTGCTTATCGTCCCGCCTGCATCCCTGCGGTAATTGCCGTGCGGATCATGGCAGCTGATGCATGACAGGGCGGAGCTGGGGTAGGTGCCGCCGGGTGCGAAGGCGAGGGTGGAGTCGGCCAGGTAGCCGAAGTCCAGCGCGACGATGTTGTGGCCATGCCTTTCGCCGGGGCTGCTCTCTGCCGGCCCCAGCCCTTCCACTCCCGAGGGATACCAGCGGTAGTTCTTTTTCAGCCAGCAAAAATCTCCCCCCGGCGGGAGTTGAACGCAGCTTGCGGAAGTGTGGGTGTTGGTGGCCACGTAGGAGCCTGATGGCTGGGTGGCGCCTGGAGGCGCCTGGTGGCAGAGCAGGCAGGTAGAGCTCGGGTCGGACCCTTTCAGTTGCGGCGGGGTTGTGTGACATCCCGTGCAGTCGCCGGTGCCCCCGTTGTGAAACATGACGTCCGCGAAGCTCGTTCCGGCACTGAGTAAGGATGCCATTAAGACAAGGGCAAATCCGTTAAGCCTGCTCATAATCTGCCTCCTTTCCCAGGAGATGAACCTCGTCAGAATTTGGAAAGCTGGCAGAGCATGACCGAAGTCCGCTCTTAAAATAATGCCACTGCTATAAGTGAATTTTATCCCTTTCCCAATTCTAGTCAAAAGGTGATGGCATTATTTTTCCTTATGACTTGCCAATCCTTGGTGAGCGCACCTGGAATTCCTGCGGATATCCGTTGACACCGCCTGAACAGGGGGTGTAAAGATAAGCCTGATATCAGACGGCGCAGGGGACCCGCGATGCTCTCAGATTTCTTCAAAGGCCAGCTCGACTACATATTTTTCTTCTACGGCCTGGCCTTCGTCTTCTTCTCCGTGGTCTGCTTCTCCCACAAACCGTACGACGGCAAGCGACAGCTGCCGTGGAACTGGCTCGGCCTGTTCGGGCTTGCCCATGGCATTAATGAATGGCTGGACATGATCGCCGTCAGCCTAGGGGATGGCGACAGGTTCACGGCCGTCCGCTTGTGCGTCATGCTGGTTTCCTTCCTGTTCATGACGGAATTCGCCCGGAGCGGGCATTGCCTGGTTCAGGGAAAAGGGCCGGGCCGCTGGATATTTGTCCCGCTGCTGCTGCTGGCTGCCTGCGGCTCGCTTTACGGGCTCGCCGGGATGCAGGTCTCGGTGCGCTACCTCTTCGGCCTGGGAGGCGGGTCATGGGCCGCCTGGGTGCTGTACCGCTCTTCCCTGGACCGGGACGGCGCCGCTTTCCCCTTGGCCGTTGCCGGGGCGGCGCTGTTTCTGTATGCATGCGCCTCGGGGGTCATCGTCCCGGCGGCGCCGTTCTTCCCCGCCTCGGTGCTGAATCAGGACGTTTTCTTCATGTTGGCCGGCTTCCCGATCCAGTTGCTGCGGGGGGTGCTGGCGCTCTGGATCATGGCGGCCATCTGGATGCACTTCGAAGGGGCGCTCCGCGCCGATGCGGAACAATCCGGCCTGGAGCCCGTCCCCAACAATGGCAAGGCGGTGCTCGCCCTGCTTGCCGTCATCTTCACCGTCGGCTGGGTGGGGGCCTCCTTTTCCGGGGGGTACGCCGCCAGGGAAATCCGCCAGGACCTGATCAATGAGGCAAGAGAGATTGCCGCGGCCATCGATCCGGCAACTCTCGCGGCCCTCGGGAGAACCGCCGCTGACGGCGATTCTCCCGAGCTGATCAGGTTGCGGCAGCAACTGGCGAAGATCCGTGCCACCCAGGTTCCGCTGCTGTCGCTCCAGCTCCTCGAAGAAAAGGGGGGCGCCAGACGCGCCGTTTTGCAGGAAGGGGAGGGCTGCCGGGACAGGGGCTGTCTCAGGGCGGTTGTCCCGGTCGGGGAAACCGGGGCGGACGGCAGGGCCATCCTGCTCGGGATCGAGGTGGATGGCGCAGAGCTGCGGGAAAGGGTGGCCGTCAACCGGCTGGTGATCATCGGCGCCACCGCCCTTGCTGCCGCGCTGCTGCTGGTCTTCTATCTCGTCTATCTGAGGTCGAGGCTCTCGACCGAACGGGTCCTTGCCGCGAAGCGCCGCTACCGGACCCTGGTCGAAGGTTCCCCCAACTGGATAAACCTCCTCGATACCTCCGGCCGCTTTCTCTCGGTCAACCGGATAGGCGAGGAGGTCCTGGGGGTTGCCTCCGCGGAACTAAGCGGCAGGTTGTTCCCTGAAGTATGGCCGGCAGGGGAACGGCGCAAGATCGAGGAATCGCTCGGCAACGCCGTGACCGGCAGGGAACAGGCCGCATTCGACGCCGGCTATGTCGATCCCGCCGGCGCGGTTTCCTTCTGGCACGTGGTCTTCACCCCGACCGTCGATCCGGACGGGGGGGTGCGTCATCTGGTGGCAATTTCCATGGATATCACCGAGAGGAAGAGGTCCGAAGAGGCGCTGCGCGCCAGTGCGGTACGGTTCCGGACCGTGGCGGACTTCACCTATGACTGGGAATACTGGCAGGCGGAGGATAAGAGCATCGTCTACATCGCCCCCTCGTGCGAGAGGATTACCGGCCATGCTGCCGCCGAATTTTACCGCAATCCGAAGCTCCTGGAGGAAATAATCCATCCCGAAGACCGCCGGTTGATGACCGACCACCTGCACGGATTGACCGTCAACAACGAATTGCAGCAGATCGATTTCAGGATCGTGCGCCCTGACGGCCAGCTGCGCTGGATCAGTCACATCTGCCAGCCGGTCAGTGGCGAGGCGGGTGAGCCTCTCGGCAGGCGGGTCACCAACCGTGACGTCACCGAGCGCAAGATGATGGAGGAGGCGCTGCGGCTGGCAAAGGAGGGCGCCGAAGCCGCCAGGCACGACCTTGAGAGCACCAACCGCCGTCTGGAGGAGGCGGTCGAAAACGCCAACAGGCTGGCCCTCCAGGCGCGGTTCGCCGACCAGGCAAAGAGCGAGTTCCTGGCGAACATGAGCCACGAGATCCGGACCCCGATGAACGGTGTCATCGGCATGACCGGCCTGCTGCTCGGCACCGGGCTGAACCCCGCCCAGGCAGAATATGCCGAGATCATCCGCACCTGCGGCAACTCACTCCTGACGCTGATCAATGATATCCTCGATTTTTCCAAAATCGAGGCGGGCAAGCTGGACCTGGAGATCATCGATTTCGATCTGCGCACGGCCCTGGAGGACACCGTCGATCTGCTGGCGGTGAAGGCGGAGGAAAAGCAGCTGGAGCTGGTGAACATCGTCCACCATGACGTTCCCTCGCTTCTGTGCGGAGATCCCGGCCGGCTGCGCCAGATCCTGATCAATCTTGCCGGGAATGCGATAAAGTTCACGGAGAGGGGGGAGGTCGTCATCCGGGCGACCCTCGATGAGGAGAGCGACTCCCGGGTCACCATTCGGTTCTCGGTCAGCGATACCGGGATAGGGATCCCCCGGGACCGCCTCGACTCCCTGTTCAGTTGCTTCACCCAGGTTGATGCATCCATGACCAGGAAGTACGGGGGAACCGGCCTGGGGCTGGCGATCTCCAGGAGGATCGCCGAGATGATGGGGGGGAGCATGGGGGTTGAGAGCGCCCCCGGCAAGGGGTCCACCTTCTGGTTCACTGCCGTCTTCAGCAAGCCGGCCGCCGGCAGCATCAAGGCCTGCGGCGCGGACCGGTCGCTGCCGTTGATCACCCGATATTCTGCCGCGGAAGAGAAAAAAAGGATGATGCGCATCCTGGTGGTGGAAGACAACCCCGTCAACATGAAGGTGGCGCTCAGAATCCTGGAGAAACTCGGCTACCCGGCCGATGGGGTCTTCAACGGCAAAGAGGCGCTGGCGGCCCTGGAGCTGATCCCGTACCGGCTTGTCTTCATGGACGTGCAGATGCCGGAAATGGACGGCCTGGAAGCCACCGAAACCCTGCGCCGCAGGGAGGCGGCGAGCGGCGGCCGCATCCCGGTGATTGCGATGACAGCCCATGCGATGAAGGGTGACCGGGAGAGGTGCCTTGCGGCCGGCATGGACGATTATCTTGCCAAGCCGGTCCAGCCGGATCTCCTGCT
>JAMPXD010000034.1 GCA_023701365.1 Geobacteraceae bacterium | reverse complement strand
ACCATGCTCCGCTCGGCGGCCAAGAACAACGCCGACGTCACCGTGATCGTCGACCACGCCGACTACCGGCGGGTCCTGGCGGAGATGGCGGGCTCAGCCGGGAGCGTCTCCCGGGAGACCAACTTCGGGCTGGCGGTGAAGGTCTACCAGCACACCGCCGCCTACGACGGGGCGATCTCCAACTGGCTCGGGCGGAAGCTGGGCGAGGAGCATGCCGAGTTCCCGCCGACCCTCACCCTCCAGTTCCGGAAGGCCCAGGGGATGCGCTACGGCGAAAACCCCCACCAGAAGGCGGCCTTCTACGTGGAGGGGGAGGTGAGCGAGGCCTCTGTCGCCACCGCCCGCCAGCTCCAGGGGAAGGAGCTCTCCTACAACAACATCGGCGACACCGACGCTGCCCTGGAGTGCGTCAAGCAGTTCCCCGAAGGGGCTGCCTGCGTCATCGTCAAGCACGCCAACCCGTGCGGGGTGGCGATCGGCTCGACGCTCCTGGAGGCCTATGACCGGGCCTACCAGACCGATCCGGAGTCGGCCTTCGGCGGCATCATCGCCTGCAACCGGGAGCTGGACGCCGAGACCGCCAGGGCCATAGTGGAGCGCCAGTTCGTCGAGGTGATCATCGCCCCGCGGGTTTCCCCCGCTGCGGTGGAGATCGTGGCCGCCAAGAAGAACGTGCGCCTCCTTGCGTGCGGGGAGTGGCCAGCCGCGCCCGGCCAGCGCCTCGACCTGAAGCGGGTGAACGGCGGGCTGCTGGTCCAGGACACCGATCTCCTCCTCTACGACGACCTGCGGGTGGTGACCAAGCGGGCGCCGACCGACAAGGAGATGGTGGACCTCCTGTTCACCTGGCGGGTCGCCAAGTTCGTGAAGTCCAACGCCATCGTCTACGGCAGGGACGGGATGACCATTGGCGTCGGCGCGGGGCAGATGAGCCGGGTCAACTCCGCCCGGATCGCGGCCATCAAGGCGGAGCACGCCGGCCTGGAGGTCGCGGGGGCGGTGATGGCCTCCGACGCCTTCTTCCCGTTCCGCGACGGCCTGGACAACGCCGCCGCGGTCGGGGTCACCGCGGTGATCCAGCCCGGCGGCAGCATGCGGGACGAGGAGGTGATCGCCGCCGCCGACGAGCACGGGATAGCGATGGTATTCACCGGTATGCGACACTTCAGGCATTAAATAAACAGGTAAAAACCTGTCACAGAGTCATTTAGGCACAGAGAAAAATACTAAGATCTTAATGGGACGCTGATCAAATCTGAAAAGGCGGATTTTAAAGGCTTTACCCCAAAAAAAGTTTCTGGATTTGCCTGATCCGCAGTTATCAGATTTTTCCGCCTTTTCTGCGTACCATTAATGCTTTTAAGCATTTCTCCGCGTCTCTGTGTCTCTGTGGCAGATGTTCCAAGGAGATTTCATGAAAATACTCGTTATCGGCAGCGGCGGCCGGGAGCACGCCCTGGTCTGGAAGATCGCCCAGTCTCCGCTCGTCACCAAGGTCTACTGTGCCCCGGGGAACCCCGGCATCGGCCGGATCGCGGAAAATGTCGAGATAAAGGTGGACGACCTGCCGGCCCTGCTCGGCTTTGCCAAGAGGGAGGGGATCGACCTGACCGTGGTCGGCCCGGAGCTCCCCCTTTCCCTCGGGATCGTCGACCTGTTCGAGGAATACGGCCTGCGGATCTTCGGGGCGCGCCGAAACGCCGCCCTGATCGAGGCGAGCAAGGCGTTCTCCAAGGACCTGATGAAGAAATACGGTATCCCGACCGCCGCCTACGAGGTCTTCACCGAGGTGGAGCCGGCGGTGGCCTTCATCGACAGGGTCGGCGCGCCGATCGTGGTCAAGGCCGACGGCCTGGCCGCGGGCAAGGGGGTGATCATCGCCGCCACCCGTGACGAGGCGGTGGCCGCGGTGACCGAGATGCTGGCGGGGAACGCCTTCGGCGCTGCCGGCTCGCGGGTGGTCATCGAGGAGTTCCTCACCGGTGAGGAGGCCTCTTTCCTCGCCTTCACCGACGGCAAGAACATCATCCCGCTGGCGAGCGCCCAGGACCACAAGGCGGTCTTCGACGGCGACCGGGGCCCCAATACCGGCGGCATGGGGGCCTATTCCCCGGCGCCGGTGGTGACCTCCGCCATCCACGAGAAGGCGATGGCGGAGGTGCTGCGCCGCACCGTGGACGGCATGGCGGCGGAGGGGCGCCCCTACCGCGGGGTCCTCTATGCGGGACTGATGATCGACGGCGACAGCGTCAAGACCCTGGAGTTCAACGCCCGCTTCGGCGATCCGGAGTGCCAGCCGCTCCTGATGCGGATGAAGTCGGACATCGTGCCGGTCCTGCTGGCCGTGGCGGAAGGGGACCTGTCCGGGGTGGAGATCGAGTGGCACGACAAGGCGGCGGTCTGCGTGGTGCTGGCGTCTGAGGGGTACCCGGGCGATTACCGGAAGGGGGACGAGATCTTCGGCCTGGAGGAGGCGGCGCGGATCGAGGAGCTGTTCGTCTTTCACGCCGGTACGGCTGCAACGGACGGGCGGATCGTCACCAGCGGCGGCCGGGTCCTCGGCGTCACCGCCCTCGGGGATACGGTGCAGGACGCCATCGACCGGGCCTACCGGGGAGTGGCGGCCATCAGCTGGGAAGGGGTCCACTACCGGCGGGACATCGGGAGAAAGGCGCTGGGGCGCTGAGCGCGGAATGCGGAATGCGGAATGCGGAATGCGGAATGTCGGGATAGATTTGCATTATTCCGAACTCCGAACTCCGAACTCCGAACTCCGAACTCCGAACTCCGAACTCCGAATTTCTTGAGCGAGCAGGAGGTTTCATGGCAAATCCACAAGTTTTAATAGTAATGGGGAGCGATTCCGACCTGCCGGTCATGGAAGAGGCGGCGCAGGTCCTGGCGGAGTTCGGCGTTCCCTGCGAGATCCGCATCTCCTCGGCCCACCGCTCCCCCCAGAGGACCGCTGCCCTGGCCGCGGAAGCGGCCGGTCGCGGGATCAGGGTGATCATCGCCGGGGCCGGCATGGCGGCCCACCTGGCCGGGGTGGTGGCGTCGGAGACTACCCTGCCGGTGATCGGCGTGCCGATGGGGGGCGGGGCACTCAACGGTGTTGACGCCCTCTATGCCACCGTCCAGATGCCGGGGGGGATTCCGGTGGCGACCATGGCGATCGGCAAGGCAGGGGCGAAAAATGCCGGTATCTTCGCGGTGCAGATCCTGGCCCTTGGCGACGAACGGCTGGTGGTTGCCCTCGGGGCCTTCCGGGAAAAGATGGCAGCGGAGGTGGCGGCAAAGGACCGGGCGCTCCAGGAAAGACCCGTGTAACATCCTGATAAGAGCGGCAATTCTTGTCAAGCGGAAGATTTTTGCTTGACAAAGTGACGGTCGTATATTAGGTTTTCTACGATTTCAAATCTTACAGAGGAGGTGAATTTCAATGAAAAAGATCGCTATTGCCATGATTGCGGTTGTCGCTTTCGCTGGGGCCGCGTTTGCAGCTGATGTGATCGAGTTCCCGGCCAAAAACGGCAAGGTAACCTTCAATCACAAGAAGCATCAGGAAGCCCTGAAGGACTGCAAGAGCTGTCATGCAACCGAAAAAGGTGGCAAAATCGAGGGGTTCGGCAAGGACATCGCCCACAAGACCTGTAAAGGTTGCCACGAAGAGAAGAAGGCCGGTCCCACCAAGTGCGGTGAGTGCCACAAGAAGTAACCTGGCTTAACCACGCAATGCAACTACGGAAAAAGGGGTAACATTTTATGTTATCCCTTTTTCTGTGAAAAAATCATTATGATTTTTCCGCCAATTGTTTTATCATGGCGCGATTCATATACAAAGCCACAAAGAATTTCCCTTCTCAGGAGCCAGCCTTGACAACGAGCAAACGTGGATTCATGGAGTCTGCTTGGGACTTCTTCTGTTCCCTGAAACTCTCAATTTCTCTCCTTATCGGCCTGGCGGCGACCTCGATCATCGGCACCGTCATCCCCCAGAGCCCGCCGCGGGAGTACCTGGAAAGCATCAGCGCGGCCAAGATCAAGCTGTACAGCGCCCTTGGCTTCTTCGACATGTACCACTCCTGGTGGTTCATCCTCCTCCTCTATCTGCTGACGATCAACCTGGTCGCCTGCTCCGTCAAGAGGCTGCCGAGGATATGGAAGTTCATTTCCGAGCCTACGCTGATTTTCGACGATGGGCTGGAAAAGACCCTCTCCCTCACCCATCAGTTCAAGATGGAGGGGGACGCCGCTACCCTCAAGGAGAAGATGGCGGCGTTTCTCAAGGGGGAATTCGCCGAGCCGGTGGTGACCGAGGTTGACGGCGAGTACCACCTCTTTGCCCAGAAAGCTCCCTACAGCCGCCTCGGCGTGTACGTCGTCCACCTGAGCATCATCGTCATCTTCATCGGCGCCCTGATCGGCTCCTTTTTCGGCTACAAGGCCTATGTGCAGATTGCCGAAGGAACGAGCACGTCACTGGTGTACAAGCAGGGGGAGGAGAGGCCCTTTGATCTCGGCTTCGCCGTCAGGTGCGAGAAGTTCTCGGTCTCCTTTTACGACACCGGCTCTCCCAAGGAGTTCAAGAGCATTCTCACCGTCCTGGAGAACGGCCAGCCGGTATCCGGCTACGAAAACATCCCGATCGTGGTCAACAGCCCCCTGACCTACAAGGGGATAACCTTCTACCAGTCGAGCTATGGTCCCGCCGGGGACGGCGCGGTCTATTACTTCACCGCCCAGAACAGCAAAGGGGGCGCCCCGGTCCAGGTCGCGGCCCGCAAGGAAGAGCGGATTCCCCTTCCGGGCGGCGCCTTTATGCGGGTTCTGGAGTCCACCCAGGATGTAAGACCGTTCATGCCGATGTTTTCCGGCCCGGCGGTGAGGATCGAGTACTTGCCGGCCAGTGGCGAGCCTCAGCTGGTGGTGCTGCTGCGCGACTACCCCGATTTCGACCGGCAGCGTGGGGGAGAGCTGATCTTCACCTATGCGGGGGCGGATGAGAAATTCTATACCGGCCTCCAGGTGGCGAAAGACCCCGGCGTCTGGGTTGTCTGGGCCGGCTGTTCCCTGATGGTGCTCGGCATCTTCATTGCTTTTTTCCTCTCTCACAAGCGGCTCTGGTTCAGAATCGCAAACGGCCGGGTGACGGTCGGCGGCACAGCAAGCAAGAACCAGCCGGCCTTCCAGCTCTTTTTTGACGGCCTGACGGAAAAACTGAAGAAAATGTGACAGGACGGAGTGAACACCCCTGTCCCTCTTTTTCGGGCAGGGGTACAGTCAGACCAATACCGTAACGCTACGGAGGATCAATAATGACCAGTTCCATGCTGTTTAATGTTACCACCCTTACATACATGGTTTCCATGCTGCTCTTTTTCGCCTTCCTGGCGTCGAGGAACAGGACCGTCGGCCTTGCTGCCAGCAGCGCTGCCTATTTCGGCTTCATCGTCCAGACGGTGGCAATTGCCCTGCGCTGGAAGGAGTCTTATGACATCGGCCATGGTCACGCACCCCTCTCCAACCTGTACGAGTCGGTCGTCTTCTTCTCCTGGACGATCATTCTCATCTACGGGCTGATCGAGTTCAAGTACAAATACCGGGTCATCGGGGCGTTCGTCGTCCCTTTCGCCCTGCTCGGGATGGCCTGGGCGCAGCTGGGGCTCAGCAGCGGCATCGAGCCGCTGGTACCGGCCCTTCAGAGCAACTGGCTGCTCTATCATGTCATCACCTGCTTCCTCGGTTACGCGGCATTTGCAGTGGCCTGCGGCATCTCCATCATGTACCTGGTCAAGGAGAAGCAGGAGGGGGCGACCGGCGATGCCCAGGCAGGGGGGATTATCGCCCAGTTTCCCTCCATCAAGGTGCTTGATGACCTGAACTACAAGGCGATCATGATCGGCTTCCCGCTTCTGACCATCGGCATCATCACCGGTGCGGCCTGGGCCAACTATGCCTGGGGTACCTACTGGAGCTGGGACCCGAAGGAAACCTGGTCGCTGATCGTATGGTTCATCTATGCGGCATTTCTCCATGCCCGGATCACCCGGGGGTGGGTCGGCAGAAGGGCCGCCATCCTTTCCATAGTGGGGTTCGCCGCCACCATATTCTGCTATCTCGGCGTCAATCTGTTCCTGTCGGGGCTGCACAGCTACGGCAAGTAGCCGGTTGCCCGGCAATAACCCGTAACGGGAAATGAACGGGGGAGCTCTTTCCCCCTTTTTGAAAAAAACCGGGCGCAAGTCCGGTTTTTCTTTTAGGAATGCGGATGCCTGACCCTGTGAAAGTCTCCATCATCATCCCGGTGAAGCCGGGGGGAACGGTGAGCGCCCTTGCCGGACTCCGCGCTGCCGCTTACCCCTGCGCCGCACTGGAGATCCTGGTGGCGGAAGGGCGCTGCCCGAGCCGCCAGCGCAACATGGCAGCGGCGGCGGCCTCGGGGGACATCCTCTATTTTCTCGACGACGACTCCCTGGCCGCGCCCGGATTTCTGCAGCGGGCGGTGCGCCATTATGCCGACCCGGCCGTGGCTGCTGCCGGTGGCCCTTCCCTCACCCCGGACGGAGACACCCCCCTGCAGCAGGCCTTCGGCATGGCATTTGCCTCGGCGATCGGCGGCGGCGGGATGCGCAACCGCTACCGGCGGACCGGGACCGTCCGGGCAAGCTGCGACCGGGAGCTGATCCTCTGCAACCTCAGCTTCCGCAGGGACATATTCCTTCAGCACGGCGGCTTTGACGAACGGCTCTATCCCAACGAGGAAAACGAGCTGATGGAGCGGCTGAGAAGGGGAGGGGGGCTCCTCATCCATGACCCCGACCTTGCCGTGCAGCGGAGCCAGCGCCCGACCCTCAAGGCCTTCTGCCGCCAGCTCTTCAGCTACGGCAGGGGGCGCGGCGAGCAGACGGTCATCAGCGGTGTGGTCAAGCCGATCACCGTTGTCCCTTCCCTTTTTCTGCTCTATCTCATGCTGCTGCCGTTTCTCCAGAAGCCGGTTTACTATCTGCCACTTTTGTGCTACCTAATGATGACGGTTGCCGCCGCCGTGCTTGCCGGGGCGCGGAGCCTGCGCCCGGGCGCCGCCATCCTCCTGCCGGCAGTCTTTCCGCTGTTTCACATCTGCTACGGTGCCGGTATGGTGCGCGGGCTTCTGGCGCCGAACCTGGGGAGGCAGGGGAGTGCGGAGTGCCAGGTGACCATCCGGAGGGTGAAGGGGTTCGGCACGCCGCTGCTCTTGGGAGATCATTAGCCTGCCGCAATCAGGGTTAAGGTTTAATCCTCAAACTGTACCTTTACCTTTACCTCTACCTGATTTATGACGAGGGTTTTTCGTGGATATCAGCATTGTCGTCCCCATCTACAACGAAGAGGAAAGCATCCCCGCCCTGCATGAAGCGGTCACCGCGGCTCTGGCGGGGAGCGGCCTGGATTACGAGCTGATCCTGGTGGACGACGGCTCAATCGACGGCTCGTTCCTGCTGTCGCGGGAGATTGCCGGCCGCGACCCGCGGGTCAGGGTGATCCGCTTCCGTCGCAACTTCGGCCAGACCGCCGCCATGGCCGCCGGCTTCGACGCCGCCAGGGGGCGGGTGGTCGTGCCGATGGACGGCGACCTCCAGAATGATCCCGGCGACATCCCGCTCCTTATGGCCAGGATCGACGAAGGGTACGACGTGGTTTCCGGCTGGCGCAAGGACCGCCAGGACACCTTCATCAACAGGAAGCTCCCCTCCCTGATCGCCAATGCCCTCATCTCGCGCCTGACCGGGGTCCATCTGCATGACTTCGGCTGCACCCTCAAGGCGTACCGGCGGGAGGTCCTGGACGGGATCAATCTGTACGGGGAGATGCACCGGTTCGTGCCGGCACTCGCCTCCCAGTTCGGCGCCCGGGTGACGGAGCTCCCGGTGCGGCACCATCCGCGCCGCCATGGAACCAGCAAGTACGGGATCTCCCGGACCATGCGGGTCGTTCTCGACCTGATGACGGTCAAGTTCCTCCTTTCCTACTCCACCAAGCCGATCCAGCTGTTCGGCAAATGGGGGATCTACACGCTGCTTGCCGGATTCGCCAGCGGTCTTGCCACTCTCTACATGAAGTTCTTCGAACAGACCAGCATGAACCGCAACCCGCTCCTCATTCTCACCGCCTTTCTCCTCTTTACCGGGGTCCAGTTCATCGTCCTCGGCCTGCTCGGGGAGCTGAACGCGCGCACCTACTACGAGGCCCAGGGGAAGCCTATTTATGTGGTGAAGGAAAGGCTGAACTTCGGGACCAGGGACCAGGGACCAGAGATAAACCAGCATGCGGGCGCATAGAGAGCCTGAGAGAGCTTCCGGTCTCCGGTCTCCGGTCCCCGGTCGATTGCGCGTCCTGATGCTGGCCCCAACCCCCTATTTTGTCGACCGGGGGTGCCATGTCCGCATCTATGAAGAGGCCCGCGCTCTCAAGGAACTGGGGCAGGAGGTCCTGATCGTGACCTACCACCTGGGACGCGACATGCCGGGGATCAAGACCTGCCGCATCCCCCGGGTCGCTTGGTACCGGAAACTCTCCGCCGGGCCCTCCTGGCACAAGCCCTGCCTCGACATCCTCCTCCTTTTCACCGCACTGCGGGCTGCGCGCAAATTCAGACCGGACATCATCCACGCCCATCTCCACGAGGGGGCGTTCATCGGCATCCTGCTGAAAAAATTCCTCCCGGTCCCGCTGCTGTTCGACTGCCAGGGAAGCCTCACGGCGGAGCTGATCGACCACGGCTTCGTCAGGCGCGGCTCGCCCCTATACAGGCTGTTCGGTTTCCTGGAGCGGTTCATCAACCGCCGGGCCGACTTCATCATTACCAGTTCCGGCCCAGGCGCAGAGACGCTCAGGAATGAGTGGGGCGTCAATGGCGACCGGCTCCTCCCGCTCATGGACGGGGTGAACAGCGAGGAGTTCAGGCCGCTCCCCAGGGAGGAGGCGCGCAGGGCATTGAACCTCCCCCTGGAGGGACCGGTCGCGGTCTTTCTCGGGGTCCTGAACCGCTACCAGGGGGTGGATCTTCTCCTGGAAGCGATCAGGATTCTCCGGGAGAAGGGGAGCCCGGTCCGTTTCCTGGTCATGGGGTTTCCGGAGGAGAAGTACCGGCGGCTGGCGGAACAACTCGGGCTGGGGGAGGCGGTGACCTTCACCGGCAGGGTCGACTACGCGAAGGCCCCCCTCTTTCTCTCCGCCGGCGACATCGCCCTGTCCCCGAAGATATCCCGGACCGAGGCGAACGGCAAGCTGTTCAATTACATGGCCTGCGGCCTTCCCACGGTGGTCTTCGATACCCCGATAAACCGGGAGATCCTCGGCGACGCAGGGGTCTACGCCGCCTATGGCGATCCCGCGGATCTTGCCGCGAAGATAGAGGCCCTTGCCGGGGATGGTGCGCAGCGGGAAAGGCTCGCTGCCAGGATGGTCGGGATGGCTGCGGCTGAACACTCCTGGCAGGCGCGGGGGATGAGGCTGCTGGAGCTGTACCGGCTGCTCCTTTCCCGGCAGGGTAAGAATGACGGAAAGGTCGGTAATCATTGAATTTGTTTGCAAATCCGCAACGTTTATTGTATTGTTCATTGCATGAACGACCACGATGAAAAAATGCTCGATACCTACCGTTCCTTTCTGCTCATTTCCGAGATCGCCAAGGAGGAGTCGCTCTCCCAGCGGGAGTTGGCCCAGCGGCTGGGCATCGCCCTGGGACTGGTCAACTCCTATCTCAAGAACCTGATCGCCAAGGGCTACGTCAGGGTGAAAAACTTTCCCAGGAACCGCTACTCCTACCTCCTCACGCCGCAGGGGGTTGCCGAGAAGAGCCGGCTGGCCTACCAGCACCTGCGCTATTTCACCAACCTGTACACCACCACCCGCCAGGATTACCTCGCCCTGTTCCATCGGCTGGGCGTTGACAAGGTGCGGAAAGTCGCCTTCTGCGGGATGGATGAGGTGACCGAGATCGCCTACCTCTCCCTGCTGGAAACGGATCTCACACTGGTGGCGGTGATGGACGATGAGGCGGCCGGCAGGGATTTTTTCGGATTGCCGGTCGTGAGCCTTGCCGACGGGGTCCTGGTGGAACGGCAGGGGATAATCCTGACCTCCCTGAAGAAGGAGGGGCAACTCAGGGAGCGGCTCCGTCAGCTGGGGGCGGCCGGAAATGCGATATTTTCAGCGGCTGATGGCGGATCGCCCGGAACGGCAGAGGACGCGCACCACACTAACGCTAATCATGCGAATCATAAGGAGGCAGAATGAAAAGGGCATTGATCACGGGGATTACCGGCCAGGACGGATCATACCTGGCGGAGCTGTTACTGAACAAGGGGTACGAGGTGCACGGCATCATCCGCCGCTCCTCCTCCTTCAACACCGGGAGGATCAACCATATCTACCGCGACCCGCACGAGCAGGGGGTGCGGCTGTTTCTCCACTACGGTGACCTGAACGACGCCAGCTCCATCAACAAGGTGCTGCGGGATGTCCGTCCCGATGAGATCTACAACCTCGGGGCGCAGAGCCATGTCCGGGTCTCCTTCGACGTGCCGGAATACACCGGCGAGGTGGACGCCCTGGGGGCGGTGCGGATACTGGAGGGGATCCGGGAAACTGAGCTGAACGCCAAGTTCTACCAGGCCTCCTCTTCCGAGCTGTACGGCAAGGTGGTGGAGACCCCCCAGCGGGAGACCACCCCCTTCTACCCCCGCTCCCCCTATGCCTGCGCCAAGGCATATGCCTTCTACCTGACCGTCAACTACCGGGAGAGCTACAACCTGTTCGCCTGCAATGGCATCCTCTTCAACCACGAGTCGCCCCGGCGGGGGGAAACCTTCGTCACCCGCAAGATCACCCGGGCCGCGGCGCGGATCAAGCTGGGGCTGCAGGAGTGCCTCTATCTTGGGAACCTGGATGCCATGCGCGACTGGGGCTTTGCCGGCGACTACGTGGAGGCGATGTGGCTGATGCTTCAGGCAGCCGAGCCGGACGACTACGTGGTGGCCACCGGCGAAACCCACAGCGTCCGGGAATTCGCCGAGAAGGTGTTCGCCAGGCTCGACATGCCCCTGGAATGGCAGGGGAAAGGGGTACACGAAAAGGGGCTTGACGCGAAAACCGGAAAGATCGTGATCGAGGTCGACCCCAGATACTTCCGCCCCGCCGAGGTGGACCTCCTCCTGGGGGACCCGGCCAAGGCGAAGGCCGACCTGGGGTGGCAGCCTAAGGTCGACTTCGAAGGGCTGGTCGCCATGATGGCGGATGCCGACCTTTTGGCTGCGGAGCGGGACAAGCGGGCCAACGGGTGAATTATAAGGGATGAATTATGAACTATGAAAGCGAGAGGAAAGGGAATGGACAGGGGAGCGAAAATCTATGTTGCCGGGCACCGCGGTCTGGTCGGCTCCGCCATTGTGCGGAAGCTTGCGGCAGCAGGGTATGAAAACATCATCATGCGGACCAGCGGCGAGCTCGACCTGCGGGACCAGGCGGCAACCGCCGATTTCTTTGCCAAGGAGCGGCCCGACCACGTCTTTCTCGCCGCCGCCAGGGTGGGGGGGATCGTCGCCAACAACAGCTATCCGGCCGAGTTCATCTTCGACAACCTGCAGATCCAGAACAACGTCCTCCATAACGGATATCTGACCGGAGTGAAAAGGCTCCTCTTTCTCGGCAGCACCTGCATCTATCCGAAGCTCGCCCCCCAGCCGATGAAGGAGGAGTACCTGCTGACCGGGCCGCTGGAGCCGACCAATGAGCCGTACGCGATCGCCAAGATCGCCGGCATCACCATGTGCCGCTCCTACAACCGGCAGTACGGGACGCGGTTTCTTGCCGCCATGCCGACCAACCTGTACGGCCCGAACGACAATTTTGACCTGGAGACCTCCCATGTCCTGCCGGCACTCATCCGGAAATTCCATGAGGCGAAAACGGGGGCTCTGGATAAAGTGGTCGTCTGGGGAACGGGGGAGCCGAAGAGGGAGTTCCTGCACGTGGCCGACCTGGCCGACGCCTCCCTGTTCCTGATGAACCTCTCCGATGAGGGCTACTCCTCGCTCCTCACCGATCCCTCCTCACCCGCCCTGATCAATGTTGGCACCGGCGAGGAGGTGACCATCCGGGAGCTGGCGCTGCTGGTCAGGGAGGCAGTCGGATTCGCCGGGGAACTGGAGTTCGACGCTGGCAAGCCTGACGGTACGCCGAGGAAGCTTTGCGACGTCTCCCGGCTCCACGCCCTCGGCTGGCGGCACAGGACGGGGCTCCAGGAGGGTCTGCGGACGACCTATCGGTGGTACCTGGAGCAGGGCGGGGACTGGAGCGAGTGAGCCACGAAGTGCTGTGACAACGACCGGCGGCGAGGATGAAAACCATGCATTTCAGGGAAATACTGGATGAAGTTAGGCGGATTATCGTCAAGCATGCCAAGCCTGAGCGGATCTATTTGTACGGGTCACGGGCGACAGGGGAGGCAACGGAGACGAGCGATATCGACATCGCCTATTACGACAAGGAGTTCCGGGAGAACTATCTCATCGAGGAGGAGGTGAGGCAGTTGCCCACGCTTCTCAAGATAGACGTTAAGAACATCGCCTTCGCCGAGGAGAGATTCCGCAACCGGGTCAATGCTACCGGGCGGGTCATCTACAGCTTCGGCAAGAAGCAGCGCTGCGAGGACGGCATCTACAATTTCCGTAACGCCCTGTACAAATATGCGGATGTGGTCGACAGGAAGGAAGAATTCTATCGGGAAGGGTTCAGCGATATCTACCTGGACCTCGTGGTGAAACGGTTCGAATTCACCTACGAGATGGCGTGGAAGGCGGTCAAGAGGTACCTGGACTATGTCGGCATCGAATGCACCAGCCCCAGGAGTTGCTTCAAGGAGGCATTTGCCCAGAAAATCATCGGTGAGGATGCTATCTGGCTAGAGATGATCGAGCAGCGCAACCTGACCAGCCACGTCTATGACGAGTCCGAAGTCGCCGAGATCCTGGGCAGGATAGTAAATTACAAGAATGCCTTTGCGGGTCTGCTGGAAACCCTCGAACTACAATTAAAGGACGGTCAATGAGCGAAAAAATACTGGTAACCGGGGGATGCGGCTACATCGGCAGCCATGTGGTGCGGCAGCTGAGCGAGGCGGGGCGGCGGGTGGTAGTGTTCGACAACCTCTCCACCGGCGCGGCCTCCGCCCTGGTGCACGGCGAGGAGCTGGTGGTGGGGGATCTCGCTGACACCGCCGCGCTGGAGGCCCTTTTCGAGCGGCACCGGTTCAGGACGGTGCTCCATTTCGCCGCGGCGATCATCGCCCCCGAATCGGTGACGCTGCCGCTCAAGTATTACGGCAACAACACCCGCAACACCCTGAACCTCCTCCAGGCCTGCGTCCGCTTCGGGATGGAGCGCTTCATCTTCTCCAGCACCGCCGCGGTCTACGGCCTGCCGGAGACCGGGGTGGCCGCCGAGGAGAGCCCGACCGTCCCGATCAACCCGTACGGCACCTCCAAGCTGATGAGCGAGTGGATGCTGCGGGACGTGGCCTTCGCCCACGGCCTCAAGTACGTGGCGCTCCGCTACTTCAACGTGGCGGGGGCCGACCCGCAGGCGCGGATGGGGCAGCGGACTCCGGAGGCGACCCATCTGATCAAGGTCTGCTGCCAGGCGGCCCTCGGCATGCGGGAGGCAGTGTCCATCTACGGCACCGACTACCCGACCCCGGACGGCACCGGCATCCGCGACTACATTCACATCGAGGACCTGGCGAGCGCGCATCTGGCAGCTCTGGCTCATCTGGAGCGGGGGGGGGAGCCGGTTACCCTCAATGTCGGCTATGGCCGGGGGAGCAGCGTTCGGGAGGTTATCTCCGTGGTGAAGGAAGTGTGCGGCGTCGATTTCCGCGCTATCGAGGCGCCGCGCCGGCCGGGGGACCCGGCCGCCCTGGTGGCCAAGGCGGAGCGGATCAGGGAGCTGCTCGGCTGGCAGCCCCGGTATGATGATCTCAGGACCATCGTGGCTGATGCCTGGCGGTGGGAGCAGCGGCTGGCGGGGAAGTCGTGAGAGCTATGGGAAAGTTGAGCGGGTAGGGGGCAGTTAATTGCGGACTGTCGAGAGAGCATGAACCAAATGTGGATAAAAATGTTGCCGGTCTTTGTCAGAAGCAGGCTGGAGGGGCGGCAGAACCTGCAGAAGATTATCGGCAACACCGGCTGGCTGGTTGCAGACAAAGTGCTGCGGATGGGGGTCGGACTCTTTGTAAGTGTCTGGGTTGCACGTTACCTGGGACCTACCCAGTTCGGACTTTTGAATTATGCTACCGCTTTTGTCGCGTTGTTTTCGTGCCTTGCCACCCTCGGCCTGGATGGGATCACGGTGCGAGAAATTGTGCGTGAACCGGAACATAAAGACGAGATTCTTGGTAGTGCCTTCGTTTTGAAGTTCTCTGGTGGAATAATAATGCTGGTTGTAACTTGCATCATTATTTCTTTGCTTCGCCCTGAGGATAGCATTTCCCGCTGGCTGGTAGGTATTATTGCTGCAGGGACAATCTTTCAGTCAGTTGATGTCATTGATTTCTGGTTTCAGTCGCAAGTGGCATCAAAATACACAGTCATTGCAAGAAATACTGCATTTCTGCTTGTTGCCTTGCTAAAAGTTATTTTGATTCTTGTAGGAGCTTCACTTGTTGCCTTTGCCTTAGCCGGGGTTGTGGAGATAGTCATTGCTGCCGTCGGACTAATGATTGTCTACAGATTGCATGGTAACAGGCTTAAAGCATGGCGGGGAAGTTATTTGTGGACAGGAAGGCTGCTCAAGGACAGCTGGCCCTTGATCCTGAGTGGGTTGTCGGTCGCCGTTTATATGAAAATAGATCAGGTCATGCTTGGCGATATGGCCGGCAACCAAGCCGTGGGCATTTATTCATCCGCTACCCGGCTTTCTGAGATCTGGTATTTTGTTCCCATGGTAATCGTCTCGTCGGTTTTCCCGGCGGTCATTCAGGCAAAGGAAAAGGACGAAGGACTTTATTACCGGCGAATGCAGCGCCTGTTCAGCCTGATGGCGGCACTTTCCATTTCGATAGCGGTGCCGATGACCTTTGTATCCAACTGGGTTGTGGTGACGCTGTTTGGTAACGGATTTGCTTCTGCCGGACCGGTCCTTGCGATTCACATCTGGGCATCGCTCTTTGTATTTTTCGGGGTGGCTCAGGGTTCTTGGGATTTAGCGGAAAACCTGACGACGCTTGCCCTTTTCAGGATTGCGTCGGGCGCTATCCTGAACATCGCGCTGAATTTGTTCCTGATCCCCGCTTATGGGGCGATGGGGGCGGCGGTTGCCACCGTCATCTCCCAGGCATTTGCGGCGGTCATTCTGAATGCCGCCCATTGGA
The DNA here is from genome assembly GCA_023701365.1 of Geobacteraceae bacterium. GTDB lineage: Bacteria > Desulfobacterota > Desulfuromonadia > Geobacterales > Geobacteraceae > JAMPXD01. Next base: position 10,516 of record JAMPXD010000034.1, on the reverse strand, counting down.
AAACCAGACGGATCTTTTATTCCCAAATAAAGGCACTCTTCTTTTTCAGGTACCTGCACAATATCTGAATGGGAATGGGGTCTGTGACTGGTAACGATCCGGGGAAAAGTGGCGAGTAACGGAGAAGGTGAATGGCGGAAAAATTGTTTAAATTCATACTTTTGATCCACCGAAAACTGTTTATTGGGAAGAGATTCTATAAATTCAACAAGCTGCTGTTTGACTTGAGCCTGCGGGGGCTCGGTATTCTCAACTTTGAAAACAGCAGGGTCAGCGGTGAAGACTATTTGTTCCAGACGGTTCTGGCTGAGGGAAAAAACCTGCTGGTTATGGATGTGGGGGCAAATCAAGGAGATTATTCCACCACGTTACGGAAGTACTGCCCTGATGCAACAATTTATGCCTTTGAGCCACATCCAGCCACTTTTCAACTCTTGCTGGAGGAGGCTGCACGCCACAACTTCCGGGCATTTAATCTGGGTTTCAGTGATGTGGCTGGGAAAATGCAACTTTTTGACCGTCACGCTGAAAAGGATGGTACCCAGCATGCCAGTCTTTACCGGGAGGTTATCGAGGATATTCATCAAGCAAAGGTTTTGACGGTCGACGTCACAATCAGTACGATCGACGCTTTTGTTGCAGAGCAAGGAATTCCCCGTATCCATCTCCTGAAGGTGGATACGGAGGGAAATGAACTCAATGTGTTGCGGGGAGCTGAACAGGCGCTGGCTAGTAACATGATCGACATGGTGCAGATCGAGTTTAATGAAATGAATACCATCAGCCGGGTCTTTTTCAAAGATTTCTATCTTCTGCTCCATAATTATGATTGCTATCGGCTCCTGCCGGATGGCCTGTTGCCGATTAAGAAGTATCGTCCCCTTCATTGTGAGCTGTTTGCCTTTCAAAACGTTTTATTTGTCCGCCGCGATCTGCAGTTCAATGATGGAGGCAAAGTAAGGGCGTTGACGTGAAAACCCCAGTTGCATTTCTCATCTTCAACCGGCCAGATACGACAGAACAGGTCTTTGCCGCCATTCGCCAGGCAAGGCCGCCGGTGCTCCTGATTGTGGCCGACGGACCGCGTGCAGATCGGCCCGGTGACGCGGCGCAGTGTGCCGCCACTCGTGCCATAGTTGAGCAGGTTGACTGGCCCTGCACGGTCCTAAAGAATTACACCGATGTGAACCTCGGCTGCAAGCAGAGGATTGCAAGTGGGCTTGACTGGGTGTTCCGGGAGGTCGAGGCGGCCATCATCCTGGAGGACGACTGTCTTCCTCATCCCAGTTTCTTTCCGTTCTGTGAAAGACTGCTGGAGAGGTATCGGGATGATGAACGGGTGATGATGATCGGTGGCACCAATTTCCTCCTGGAGACCCCTGGTTTGGTAGAGAGCTACTGTTTTTCTCGATGCTTTTCCATCTGGGGGTGGGCAACCTGGCGTAGGGCTTGGCAGCATTATGATCTGGAAATGGAACAATGGCCGCGCCTCCGGCAGGAGCATCAGTTAAAGGCGCTCTACTCCCAGCCCTTCATGTGGCGGCATATGACCGCCATGATTGATGACGGCTACCAAAAGCGGATAAATACCTGGGATATCCAGTGGTCGTACAGCTGTCTATTCAATAATGGCCTCAGTGTGGTCCCGAGGGTTAACCTGATATCTAATATTGGGCTGGTCGGCACCCACACGTCGGGTGACCCGTCGAACCATATGCTGCCGGTTGCTCAAATCGAGACGGAGAATCTTAGGCATCCGGACATGGTCTGTCCGAATCACGGTTTTGATGATCTGATGTTCCGTAAAATGATGAAGCCGACCGTTTTAGGATTTGTCAGATGGTTTTATTTTGCCCTTCGTAAGCGATTCGAAAGGATCCTGGAAAGATTATGATCTGTCAGTTCATGTGGACCGTGGGGGGAGACGATGCGTTCGAGCGGGCGGTACCGGTTCTGTGGCATGGCGAGCACCTGCGGAGCAACGGCTGGAAAAACCCGATCATTCTTTGTTTTCTCCAGGGGTTGGAACTGCTGTCCGCGCAGTACCGGGCTCGGCTGACGGACGTGGGGTACACCGTCATGGATTGTGCGCCGCTGGCCGCCGCCTTGGCCGAACGCTACCCCGTTAGCCGCCGGCTTTCCACCACTTCCCGGTACTGGTTTCTCCGCTGGAACGTGCTGCAGACGCTGGCGGCAGAGCGGGGTGCGGCGACGGTCGTTCACCTGGACGGCGACGTGGTGCTTCTTTGCGACCCCCACGAGCTGTATCGGGATGTGACCGGCAAGACCTTTGTGCTGCAGGGGTGCCCGGCGCTCACCGTAATCAGTGACCCCGACTGGTTCTCGGTCTGGGAGGAGGAGCTGGCGCGGCTCCTCGCGAACCGGCCGGCCTATATGGCGGCCGCCCTGGCTGAGAAGGCGGCACCCCACCGCCCGGCCCGGGAGTTCTGCAATGTCTGCGCCTATGGGGGGGAGCGTTTCGAGGATCAGGATATGCTGGAGTATCTGATCGCCGCCGGGCGGCTCCCGCAGGCGCGGAGTGCCGAGGTGTTCGCCTCCCGTTACTACTGGATGCAGAACCCTCTGCTGCCGGGGGATTGGCACGAGGAGCAGGCGCCGGGTGCGCCCCGGCAGGTGGTGGAGCGGGACGGCGTAGCTTTTGTCGGCAACAAACAGATCGCATTGTATCACTTCCAGAACGATTTCGCCAAATACTGCAGAACCTGGAGCGCCCTTTCTCGATTCGGGATGGGTGGTTGGGCGGCGTGGATCAAGGCCGGCGGCACCGGCCGGCGCAATTCACGGCTGGCAGGGGTGGCCGGTTCACTGCTTGATCTGCTGAATCGGCGGGTGAGCCGACGTGGGGTCTACGAGGCGGTCTTCCGCGGCAACACGGTCACGGGGAACCGTTACATTACCGACATCGTCAATTCCTGCTGGGATTGATTACCGCAGGTGGGGAAGGCTTGATGGGGATTACCGCTTCGAACATACGACTGGTTGCAAAGGCCCTGAAGGGCAGGGGGATAAAGGGCGGGAGTGCGCTGATCTACTCGGTTCTCGGCGTGCAGGGCACCTATAGCGAGGTAGAATGCCTGTTGAACAGTGAGGGGTATCCCTATCGCCGGTTGCCGGAGAGCGAGATCGTACTAGATGCGGTGACCCAGTTCGGCACCACCGTTCACGTGACGACTATGTTCAGGATGCTCGGCTATGACACAGTGGATACCCTTGACCTCTTCCCCGACGAGGATCCCGCAATCATTGCCGACCTGAACGTCCCATTTCCCGCCCACCTGTGGAATCGCTACGACCTTGTCTTCGATTCCGGGACGGCGGAACACTGCTTCAACACCAGGGAGGTCTTGGGTAATGCGGTTCGTGCGCTCAAGGTGGGGGGGATTGTCATGCATATTCTCCCCATGTCTGGATTTGCAGGCCACGGCTTCTATCAGTTCTCCCCCGACCTCTTTGCCGAGTTCTACGGCAAGAACGGCTTCGACGAACTGACCATCAAGATTGAATTGCGCATCGGGCTCAACGCCTTTTACTTTGACTTCGACCCGCACCGCCTGTTGCCAGGGGACTTCTGGGGAATACCGGCGCAAATTTTCTTCGCAGCCCGCAAGGCCCGCCAGGTGGACGAAATCGTCATGCCGAACCAGAGTGTCTTCGAACTGCCGCTGGATCATCCCCTGCGGACCGGCAGGAAAAACACGCCGCTCGTTCTCTTGGCGAAAATGCTGCTCCCTGATGTCCTGAAGAAGTACCTGCTGCGGAAACAATTTTTCCTTGGAACGAAACTCCATCCCTTGTGAGGAGAGCTCTGACCGACCCATGCACTGTACCATCTGCCACGCGCCTGCCGATATCTTTGCGACGGCTACCATTCTGAGTAAGTACAAGGTCGCCTATTTCCGGTGCACCGGCTGCGGATTTGTGCGTGTCGAGGAACCCTACTGGCTGGACGAGGCCTATTCATCGGCGATCACCGGCAGCGATGTGGGACTGGTGCAGCGGAATTGCCAGATGGCCACGGTGGCAAAAGTGGTCATTTCACTTTTTTCCAATCCTGCCGGGAGGTTTGTGGACTACGCCGGTGGTTACGGGCTGTTCGTCCGGCTCATGCGCGATGCGGGTTTTGACTTTTCCTGGTACGACAAGTACTGCGCAAACTTGTTTGCGCGGGATTTCGCAGCGGGAGAACCGACGGGACAAAAATACGATCTGCTGACCGCCTTTGAGGTCTTTGAGCATCTGACCGATCCTGTGGTGGAGTTGGACCGGATGCTGGCCTTTTCACGGAACATTCTGTTCACCACCCAGATTCTCCCGGAACCGGCGCCCCGCCCCGGCGAGTGGTGGTACTACGGCCTTGAGCACGGCCAGCACATCGGTTTCTATACCCGGCGATCGCTGGAGTTGCTGGCGCGACGGTTGGGGCTCAACTTCTCTACCAATGGCGCGTCCATGCATCTTTTTTCGGAGAGGCGGCTCCCGCAGCCCCTCTTTTTCGGCACGGCCCGGTACAAGACGGCCCGCTTTCTGGCTCCGCTCTTCAGGCGTGAGTCGCTGGTTGCCGCCGACTACAGAAAAACGACAGACTCTTCTCCATACGGGAGGGAATCATGAAAAAAGCGCTCGTCACCGGAATAGCCGGCCAGGACGGCTCCTATTTGGCGAAGCTCCTTCTGGCGAAGGGTTACGAGGTGCACGGCATCGTGCGCGGGCGCAATGCAGGGAACAACGGATGAAAATCGGGCTGAATGCCATCACTTTTCTCCCCGGCAGGATAGGGGGGATGGAAACCTATTTCAGGAACCTACTTGACTGCCTGCAGCGTCTCGACAGGGTCAACGGATACGAGCTTCTCTGCGACAGGCGCATTGCCGGGGAATTCCCGCTTTTAAACGACGCCTTCCATGTAAGGCATATCAATTACGCCAAGCCTTCCTTCAAGTGGCTGATGCGGGGAGTCCTGCGCAACAGCCTCAACCTCGACATCCTCAAGCTTGAGATGAAGGGCCTGGGGCTGGATGTGATCCACCATCCGTTCACCGTGCTGACCCCTCCGGGGACCGGCATCCCGTCCGTCCTGACCTTCTGGGATATGCAGCATGAGTTCTTCCCCGAGTTCTTCGACAGCGTGGAACTGCGCAAGAGACGGCGCATCTACAGGGCCTCGGCGGAGGAGGCGACGAGAATAATCGTCAGCGCCCGATTCACCAAGGATTGCCTGGTCGAAAAATACGGGATAAGCGGCGACAAGATCGAGGTGATTCATACCGGCTACGGACCGGAGTACCGGCGGCTCGATGATCCCGAAGGAATGGCGGAGATCCGCCGGAAATACCGCCTCGACCGTCCGTTCATCTACTACCCGGCCGCCACCTGGCCCCACAAGAACCATAAAACCCTTTTTGCGGCACTGAAGATGCTCAGGGAAAGGCATGGTTTCGACGGGCAACTCCTGCTCACCGGCATTGCAATGCAGGCGCATGACGAAATCGTGGCGGAGATATCCCGGCAGGGGCTGGCGGAAACCGTTCAGGTGCTCGGCTACCTTCCCTGCCGGGAGCTTCCCTATCTCTACAACCTTGCCAGGATGCTGGTCTTCCCCTCCCTGTTCGAGGGATTCGGCATTCCGCTGGTGGAGGCGATGGCGTGCGGCTGTCCCGTTGCCTGCTCGAACGTTACCTCGCTGCCGGAGGTCGCAGGCGACGCCGGTTTATTGTTCGATCCCCTTGCCGTTGAAGATATGGCGGAAAAGATCTGGCAACTCTGGAGTGACGAGACGCTGCGTTCGAGCCTGCGCGGCCGTGGACTGGAGCGGGCAGGGTTTTTCAACTGGGAGAAGACCGCGAGACAGACCATGGAAGTGTACAGGAAGGCGGCAGGCCGACCGTGACATGACCTTTTCCATCATCACCATCACCTACAACAGCGTTTCCTGCGTCAAGGAGACGATCGCCAGCGTCCTTTCCCAGAGCTGCCCGGATCTCGAATACATCCTGGTCGATGGGGGGTCAACAGACGGGACCGTGGAGATCATTTCCGGCTTTGCCGCCGGGGACCCGCGGGTCCGCTGGATCTCCGAGCGCGACGCAGGGATCTCCGACGCTTTCAACAAGGGGATCGCCCTTGCCGGCGGCGACCTCATCGGCATCATCAACTCCGACGACGCCTACCTTCCGGAGACGCTCAGGCTGGTGGCGGAGAGCGCGGCGGTGCACCCCGAATGCGACGTGTTTCACGGCGACATGGTCCGGCTGGACCGGACGGGGCAGGAGCTCTTCGTCCTGAAGCCGCTCGATGTCGAGGCCTCGGTCTGGCGCGAGATGCCGGTGAACCATCCGGCCACCTTCGTCAGGCGGCGGGCCTACGGGAAAGTCGGCGGGTTTGACGTGGCGCTCCGCTATGCGATGGATTATGACCTGGTGCTTCGTTTGCACAAGGCGGGCTGCCGGTTCTGCTACATCGACCGGCCGCTGGCGGCGATGCGGTACGGCGGGGCGAGCGATGCGTCCTACGTCAGAGGACTCCGTGAGGTCTTCGCCGTTTCCGTCCGGGAGGGGTACCCCCGGCAGCGGGCGCTGTTCTGGTTCCTCGTCAAGGGATTCACCCGGACGGCAAAAAACCTCCTGCGGAGCTTGGGGCTCTACCGGCTTATCCGGCTCCACCCCCGGTTTCGCTAGGCCATGGAGATGGGGGACGCCAGATCGTCATGAAAATCCTGCTCATCCTGAAAAAAAACGCCTCCCTGACCGGCGCCGGCACCTATGAGGCGGTACTGCACCGGGAGCTGGCGAAGCGACACCGGGTAAAGGTCTACGAGGGGCCGGAAGACCTGGCCGTCGACTGGGATGTCGCCCACTGCTCGGACCTGAAGCATCTCCCCCTCGGGCTTGCCCGGAAACTGCGCTGCCCGCTGGTGGTCGATGCTCACGATTACTACTGGATACGGTACTACCATTTCTTTTGCCTCGATTTCCCGCTCCGCTTTCTCTTGCAGAAATACCGCAGGATAAAGTACCATTTTTTGTTCGGGCGGATCGACGCCATCATCTTGCACGGCCGGTTCATGTACGATATCTACGACCACCCCCGCAAGTACCTGAACTTCTACTTCGGCCTTGATTACGGCGCCATCGTCGACAAGCCCTGGACGGAGCGGGAAAATCTGATCCTGTTCGTGGGGGGGGATTTTTTCCGCAAAGGGCTGCCGTGGCTGCTGCGGGCCATGCCGCTGGTGCTGGCGCGGGTGCCCGGTGCGCGGCTTCTGGTGATCGGCAGGGACCACTGGTATGCGCGGGCCTTCGCCCGCTTCCTGAGCCGGGGCTTGCCGGTGGAGTTCGTCTACGGCATGCCGCGCGGCGAAGTGTGCAAGACCTATTCACGGGCCAGGGCGCTGGTCCTGCCGTCCGCCATCGAGGCGCTCTCCCTGGTGTCGGCCGAAGCCACCATGGCCGGGGTCCCGCCGGTCCTTTCCGATGCCGGCGGGATGCCGGAAGTGGTCCGGGACGGGGAGACCGGCTTCATCGTCCCCTACGGCGACACCAACCTGCTGGCGGAGCGGCTCGTCAGCTGCCTGACCGACCGGGAGCTGTCGGAGCAACTGGTGCGTCACGGCCGGGAATTCTTCGGCCGGTTTACCATCGAGCGGATGATGGACCGCATCGACGAGATTTACCGGGATGTCATTGCACGGGCTGCGCAGGCATCCGGTGGTGACAATAAATAACGTACGGAGTTAATACATGACGGAACGGAAGAAAAATCTGCTGGCGCTGGCGGCACTGCTCGGCATTCTCATCCTCTTCTTCGCGAAGATTCTCTTCACCGACAAGATAATCCGCGCTCCGGACATCATCAACGAGTACTACTGGTCGGTCCTGAAGCTCTCCAACCAGGGCTTCCTCGACTTCTTCCGCTTCAAGCTGGCCGCCTCGTGGGACATCTACAGCAACAGCGGGTTTACCCTGGAGGGGGGAGAGGTCGGGAGTCAGCTGATGTTTCTCCCGAACCTCATCTACTACTTTTTCCCGGCGCCGGCGAGCGTGGCGTGGTTCACCGTTTTCCACCTTTTTCTCGGCGCCTGCGGGGTCTTCTTCTACTGCCGGACCATCGGGGCGAGCCCGATCGCCTCTTTCCTTGGAGCGCTGATCTTCGCGGTCGCGCCGGAGAACGCCTCCCTCATCAACGCCGGCCACGTGCTGAAGATCGCCACCATCAGCGTCGCCCCCTGGGCATTCTATTTCTTCGAAAAGGGGTTCCAGTCCCGCCGTCTGATTTTTTTCATGACCACCGGGGTGGTTCTGGCGCTTCAGTTTTTTTATACCCATTGGCAGATCGCCTACTACACCTGCCTCGGCATCGGCGTCTACGGCATCATGCGCACCGCCGGGATCATTCTGCGGGAGCGCCGGCAGGGGACGAAGGCGGTTTCGCGCCTGGTCGGGCTGAACCTGGTAGTCATGTGCTTCTTCCTCTCCACCGTGGCGATCTCGCTTGTTCCCCTCGCCAACTGGTCGAAGGAAACCAACCGCGGCGTGCAGAGCGGCGCCAACCTGGGGAAAGGGGGGCTCGACCGGGAAGAGGCGATGTCCTGGTCGCTCCCGCCGGAGGAGGTCGGGGCGTTCGTCATTCCCGGCATGTTCGGCCTGTCACGCCAGGAGGGGGGAGAAAACCCGGCGAATATCAGCTCCTACTACTGGGGGCGGATGGTGTTTACCCAGACGATCAGCTACATGGGGCTCCTCCCCTGGCTGCTTCTGCCGCTGCCGCTCATCTTTCGGCGGGACCGCTATACCTGGATAGCGCTCTTTGCAGTGGTTGGCGGGATCATTTTCTCCATGGGTAAGTACACCTTCGTCTATAACCTGCTGTACGACCATTTTCCCGGCATCGACCGCTTCCGGGTGCCGAAGATGATGATGTTCATGCCGGTGCTGGGGCTGGGGGTGCTGGCGGCCCGGGGGATCGATATCCTGCGGGCCGAGGAGGCGAGGGGGACACGGGCCTTCCGCCGTTATCTCCTGGGGCTGGCGGCCCTTCCCGCTCTCCTGCTTCTGCTGCTCGGCGCCGAGCTCCTCGGCAAGGATTACTGGATCAGCCGGTTCTACGAGATGCTCGCCCAGCCGACCCGTTACGAGCAGGGGCCGCAGCTCGTGACGCAGCGCTGGAACAACCTGGTCGCGGAGACCGGCATTGCCGCCGGTCTGGCAGCGCTCATAGCCGCGGCCATCGGCGCGTTCCACCGTAAACGGCTGCCGGCGAAGGCCCTGCTGCTTGTCCTGCTGGCCCTCTTCCTGGCCGACGTGGGACGGATCGACAGCAAGTTCCTGTTCCTCGTCGACGAGCCGCACAAGGCGAACAAGGAGAAGTCCCCCGCGATCGCCTTCCTGGCCGGGATGCCCAAGGAGTACCGGGTGCTCCCCCTCAACGAGGACCCGGCGCTGTACGCGGCGGCGAAGCTGCCGATCATGTTCATCTCCAACCCGGTGCAGCAGGTACGCTGGCAGAACTTTCTGGATGCCTTTTCCTTCACCTCGGCCATGCCCGACATGGTGAACGTGAAGTACGTCATCTTCGGCACGGAACAGTACGAACAGGCAAAGGCGCAGCTGGGGGACAAGTACCGGCCGGTATTCACGTCGCCGGACGGCAGGCAAACCATCCTCGAGAACCGGGCGGTGCTCCCCAAGGCCTGGCTGGTGCCGGCGGTTTCCCGGATAAACGATACCCGGCAGACCCTCGCCATCCTCCAGAACACCGCCTTCGATCCGCGCACGGTCGCCATGGTCGAGTCGCCTCCGCCGTTTGCCATGGCCGACCCGGACAGGGCGCAGCCGCTTCCCCCGCAAGGGGTTTCCGTGACCGCCTACGAAGGAGAACGGATCGCCGTCAATACAGCGACCCCCGTGAATGCGCTCCTCGTCCTCGGCGAGAAATACTACAAGGGGTGGCGGGCAACGGTGGACGGCAAGGAGGCGGAGATCCACCCGGTCAATCACATCCTGCGCGGGGTCTACCTCACTCCGGGGGAGCACACCGTCGAGTTCGTCTTCGACCCGCTCCCCTTCAAGGTCGGCAAGTACCTGACTCTGGCGTCGTTTGCCTTCTTTGCCTTCATGCTGGGGAGGGAATTCCGGAACAGGAAAAAAGTGCAGGGTGAAGAGTGACGGGTGAAGAAACCGTAGACGAGCTGAAGGGGTACGACCTGCGGATCATCCAGCCGCGCCACGGCTACCGCTTCTCCCTGGACCCGTTGCTGCTGTGCGATTTTGCGGATATCCCCGCCGGCGGGAGGGTTGCGGACCTCGGCACCGGCTGCGGCATCATCCCGCTCTGCCTGGCCCGCAAAGACGCGGGGGCGCGGATCGTCGGGGTGGAGCGGCAGCAGGAGATGGCGGCGCTGGCGACCCGCAACGTGCAACTGAACGGCCTGGCCGAAAGAATCGCCATTCTCTGCGAGGATGTTACCGCCTTGAAAAGCCGTTTCCCGGTTTCATCCTTT
>JAMPXD010000033.1 GCA_023701365.1 Geobacteraceae bacterium | reverse complement strand
TCTCCCCATCTCGCGGCCATAGCCCGACTGCTTGCAGCCGCCGAACGGGGCGAGGATGTTGAAGCCGCCGCCGTTGACGTCCACCTGGCCCGCTCGCAGCCGGCGCGCCAGCCGCTGGGCGCGCTCCCCGTCGCCGGACCAGACCGCCCCCCCCAGGCCGTAGCTGGTGTCGTTGGCGATCCGCACCGCCTCCTCCTCGTCGCGGTAGCTGATGATGGAGAGGACCGGCCCGAAGATCTCCTCGCGGGCGATGGTCATCCCGGGAGCGACCCGGCCGAACAGGGTCGGCCTGACAAAGTAGCCGCTCTCCACCCCTTCCGGCGCCTCCGTCCCGCCGCAGAGGAGCTCCCCCCCCTCGGCAATCCCCTTGCGGATGTATTCTTTGACCCGTTCCCGTTGCTGCGCGGAGACCAGCGGCCCCAGCCTGGTCCCCTCGGCAAAGGGGTCGCCGACCGTGTAGCCCGCGGCCGCCTCGACCGCCAGCCGGGCCGCCTCCTGGTAGAGCTGCTCGGGGACCAGCATCCGGGTGAGGGCGTTGCAGGTCTGGCCGGAATTGATGAAGCAGCCGGCCACGGTTCCCTTGACCGCGGCGGCCAGGTCGGCATCCTCCAGGATCACCGCCGCCGACTTTCCCCCCAGCTCCAGCGTCACCCGCTTGACGGTCCGGGCCGCCAGCTCCGCCACCCGCCTGCCGGCCCTGGTCGAGCCGGTGAAGGATACCAGGTCCACCTCGGGGTCGGAGGCGAGCGCCTCTCCCACCACCTCGCCGGTGCCGGTCACCAGGTTGAACACCCCGGCTGGCAGACCCGACCCATGGATGATCTCGGCCAGGATGAAGGCGGAGAGGGGGGCCAGCTCGCTCGGCTTGAGGACCACCGTGCAGCCGGCTGCCAGGGCCGGCGCCACCTTGGCGACCACTTGGTGGAGCGGGTAGTTCCACGGGGTGATGCAGGCCACCACCCCCACCGGTTCCCGGACGATCAGGGAATTGCCGATCCGCTCCTCGAAGGGGTAGTCGACCGCGAGCCGGGCGAAGCTCTCCACCACCGCCGCGGGGAGCCCCGCCTGGATCCGGCGGGAGAGCCTGAGCGGCATCCCCACCTCGCTGCTGATGGTGACCGCGATCTCCTCGGTGCGGGCCACGAGCCCCTGCTGGAGCCTGGTCAGATATGCCGCCCGTTCCTCCCTGGCGGTGGCGGACCACCCCGGGAATGCGGCCCGCGCCGCTGCGATCGCGGCCGCCGCATCCCCGGCCGTCCCCTCGGGGATGCGGCCGATCACCTGTTCGTTCGCCGGGTTGACGACCTCGATGAAGCCGCTCCCCTGCGCCTCTCTCCACTCGCCGTTGATGTAGAGCCTGTCGCGCACTTGCATGGAGATTCTCCTTTAACTACAGGTAGTTAGGCTGAAGGCTGAAGGCTGAAGTATGCAAGGCCTGGTTTTCCTTCAGCCTTCAGCCTGAATTTCTTACAGCTCATTGAGGATTTCCAGGCGCTTCACCCGGTACTCCTCCTCGCTGATCAGCTGCTTGGCGCGCAGCTCGTTCAGGATCATGAGCCGCTCCTCGACGCTTTTCTTGCCGGTCGTGGCCGGGTTTACCGGCGATGCGGCGGGGGGGGCAGCCTTGGTGCCTGTGCCGATGCTGCCGGACCCCGGGAGGGCGGCCGGTACGGCTGCGGGAACGACGACACCTGCAATGGGATAGGTTATCCAGTCCGGTCGCTTCGCGGTAAAAGCCTCGCCTCCCGGTTTCGCAGCCAGCGTCCACTCCCGCGGCGTGGCCGCAGCCCGTGATCCCAGCAACAGTGGATAAAGACGCCTGTCTTCATTTTCTCTCACGTACCTGAGAACATCCCCGAATATAATGTTGATCTGCCCGTTCTGGCAAAAGACCCTTCCGGTCGTCACCATGCGCTGTTTCAAAACTCCCATCAGGACAGGATAATGACCGACGATGGCGAACGTTACATCTTCGCCGGAACCTGCCGATGCAAGCGCCGTATGGATATTTTCACCCAGTATGTTGAGTTCGTCGTCGTTGAAGAGCCGGACTGCCTTGTCCTTGTCCGGGAGACGGACCTCAATCGATTCGAGCATGCTGCGGAGCCTGTCGACGGGAATATCCGCGGGATGAGCATTGGCAGGCACCGCGACGCCGGTCGGGCGGTCCTGCCTTTCGATCTTCACGTGCTGGTCACGGAGTTGCCAGATTGTCTTTTCCCGAGCCTCCCTTGGTCCTGTTGTCGCACACCCTGCAATAACACCGGATGTAACAAGCAGCACCGCCATGAACAGTCTTGCACCCCACGTCCTGATGCGATTGCCAGTCTCTTCCATGTTCTCTCCCTTTACATGCCGACAGGCTAGCTGTCTGCCGGTAATGCCCAGTCTTGCGGTCTTCCTGCCATTGACAGAAAAGGGGCGCTAGGTGCGCCCCTTTCTGTTTCTTCAATTCTACCTGCTGAAATTCATGCGGCAACGTGTGCGCGCACGATTTTCATTCTTACCTTCCTGCACATGGTGCCGCTGACGGGCCTGGCAAACGCCGGCTTACTTGGCGGGCGCCTTCCCTTCCATCTTATCGAGCAGGTCCTGTGTTTCCTGCAACTTCTGCTCGAGCTTTTTCAGGTCTTCCGCCGAATACGTCTTGCTGCCTTTCTTTATCTCGGTATTCAGCTTCTTAACCCGTTTCTCAAGGATGTCCACCTTGTTCAGGCAATTTTGGGCTGCCAGCTCGCATATGACTTTCTCTTCCTTGGTTTGCTGCGCAAGGGCCGGTACCGTGGCCGACATCATCAATGCCGCCAGTACAATGATTGCACTTGTTTTCATGGTTTCCCTCCGAAGTGTCTGGTTAGAATGTGGTGCTGTAAATTACTAGAACGGCAGTTTTCCCGCTGACATGAGCATGAAAGACGGTATCAGCAGGCCGGGGAAGGCCCAGAATATGAGCGACCAGGCCAGGGTGCCGGCCGAAACCTTACCGTAAGCGTTCAACCATACCTCCACGGTCAGCACCGTGTAACCGGCGCAGGCAAAGGCGAGGTAAGTGCTCTGCGGTGACAGCGGATTGCCGTCAGGGCCGGCAGCTCCCCCGACGAAGAACAGCACCATGTAGACCGCCGATATGACCGCGACGATGAGACTCACGTTGCCGACGGAACGGAGGTCTTCCAGGCCCGCGAGCAGCGCATAGCTGACGGTGCAGTAGAGCAGGCCGTGGGCGAAGAGGAGGCCGCCGGTGAACGGGTCTTTGAACAGGGCGGTCTGCAGGAATGCCCCGATGACCACAGTCAAGCCGACGAAGCCGGTGACCGCTCCGGTCCCTTTTGCCTCGCCTTTGCCCAGAAACAGTATTGCTACGGGAACCCACATGACACTTATGGCAATCAGTAATGCTAAAGTCATTTCCATTCTCCTTGATATTCTGTTTTCCCGCCTTCAACTGCAACGGCGGACGGGGTGGGTTGAGGACTCTATTATTCGGCGGTCGTCGGGTCGATGACTGTTCTGATTTCGGCAACGCTGTTGGCCGGGAATCCCCCTTGCCTGGCGTGCTCCAGGACCATTTCCTTGTTCGGTGCGATATAGATGCAGTAGATCTTGTCGTCGGTGACATAGCTCTGCACCCACTGGATCTGCGGCCCCAGCCCGCTGAGGACGCCGCACGATTTTTGCGATATCGCCTGCAGCGTATCTGCGGGCAATTGCCCTGCTCCCGGAAGTTCCCGCTCGATAACATACTTTGGCATTGCGTGCCTCCTTTTCTTTATCTGCTGCTGTTCCGGGTACTGCCTGGCTACCAGTAAAATAACGTCCCGAGTGCTACGCTGCTGGAGTGCTGCGTGGCGCCATCGTGCCAGGTGTTCTGGGCATAGGAGTATTCCGCGATGAACTGGATGAACTTGTTGAAGTTATAGGTAACCATGGCAACTGCAGCTTCCTGCTTCTTCATTGGGATGGAGGTGCCGGTGCCACGCCTGGTCTTGTCGTCATCGCTCTCTGCCTGGCGGGTTTGGCCGTAGTTGGCCCCGATCTTGATGTCGGGAGTCAGCTTGTAGGTCGCCTGGGCGAGGAAGCCGAAATGGGTCCTCTCCTTGCCGGCGGCATCCGTAGATGAAGAGCCGAACAGGTCGCCGTCCTGCGCGCTGATCATGCCGAGCCCCTCGCCGTAATAGCCTGACGCAAGAAGGTTGATGCCCTTGAAGCCGACCTCGGCACCTGCCGCGCTGCCGATGGAGTGGTTCTGCTCGCCGGGACGCGCCACACCGGCCGCATCGCTGCGGGTCGCGCTCTGGTAGAGACCGGAAGCCCATGCCTGGAAAGTGGAGCCGCCGCCGAAGACCGTGGCGTACGAGATTTCGGTCTCGACGCGCGGCACGTTGGTTTTGGCCGTATCGCTGCTGATCTTGTAGGGCTCATTGACGCTGACGGCCACCTTGAACCCGTTGAGGTCGGGAGTGGTGTAGCGGACCTGGGGACCGAAGTTGGTGTAGAGATAGCCGTAGCCGATATGCCCCAGGGTCGTGGTGGTTGCCGGTCCCGGCACCACACCCGCGGTGAGGAGGGTCATGTCGGTCAGGATGTTCTTCCCCTGGTAGAGGTTGAGGGCGCGACCGGCGAGGAGCTCTCCGTGCTTCCCCTTGGCGGAATAGTAGATCTCGCGGAAGTCGATGTTGGGGTTGGTTTCAAACCGGGAGTCCTGGCCATTGTTCTGGATGCTCGGATAGATGCCGATCCGGACGGTCGAATCCACGCCGTTGACGGTGGGAGCCTTGACGTTGAAGGCGACTACGGACGGCAGGAGGCCGACTTCAACTCCGAAATTCTGGTCGTTGTTACCGAGAAAGCTGGTAAAACGGCCCGTCGGGTTCGCCGGACTGCTTGCTAAAGTATTAACGGGGACTGCACTGGTGGTCCGATAGTCCGCGAAGACGTTTACGATACCGTCGGTGCTGAGCTGCCAGCCGTTTTCGCCGCCGATCACGAACCCCGCCTCGGCGGACGGTATTGCGGTCAGCGCCAGAAGCAGCGCTGCGACACCTGTTGCCAATCTCTTCATAAAACTACCTCCTTCGTGGAATATGCTGCATGTATGAACTTTTGTTTCATCTGTTGCCTTCTTCGGTTTTTCAACGCCGCGCCCGGTGCGCCGATCGTTCTGGGGAAACATGGTTTGCAACGTGAGTGCCATAAATAAAACAATATTATTTTTATGAAAAATAGGCCCCGCTATTTCCGTATGAGCGTGCAATTGCTCGCAAAAAAAGGCTTTAACCGCCGGCTTCTGCCATTTTACCAGAAATGCGGAGTCGTGCAACAACTGGGGAGTATGGCCACAGCGTGGAGTTATTTCCCACCACACCGCGGCAAAACCGGGCAATACCGCAAAAATGGCGGCCGTTGTTTCCGGAAACGGGCGGACGAAAAATCGTAAAATAGTAAAACCTTGTTTGACATTCCGGCACAACAATTGCTAATATAATTAGTGTCCGCTCGACGGACAGAGTTCGAATACAAAGCCGTAAAACATCGTTAAAACCCTGAAAGGCGGGCTATGGAGAACGTGGAGAGCAATCTTCATCATTGCAAATTCGAAGTGCCGGAGATCATCTTCGGCAGGGGCCTGTTGAGCCAGATCGGCTCGTGTGCCCGCCGCCTCGGGGGACGCAAGGTATTTCTGGTTAGCGACCAGGGACTGTTCACCGCGGGCTGGGTCGATCTGGCCATGCGCAGCCTGCTGGAAGCGGGGCTGTCGTTCGTCTACTACGACCAGGTGACCCCCAATCCTCGTGACACGGAGATCGAGGACGGGGCCGCGGAGTATATCCGCCAGGGCGCCGACGTGATCGTCGGCCTCGGCGGCGGGAGCGCCATGGACACCGCCAAGGGGGTGGCGATCCTGGTCTCCAACGGCGGCCGGATCAGGGACTTCGAGGGCTCGGACAAGATCATCCGCCCCCTTCCCCCCCTGGTCCTCTGCCCCACGACCTGCGGCACCGGTTCCGACGTCTCCCAGTTCGCCGTGGTCAACGACACCGAGAGACGCTGCAAGATGACCATCATGAGCCGCTGCATCGCCCCGGACATCAGCCTCACCGACCCGGACACCCTCTCGACCCTCCCCGACGAATACGTCTGCACCACCGCCACGGACGCCCTGAGCCACGCCCTGGAGGCCTTTTTCTCGGTGGCGTCCACCTCCCTCACCGATGTCCATGCCATCAAGGCGGTGCGGCTCCTCTCCAAGAGCCTGGTGAAGGCGGTGCGGGAGCGCAGGCCGGACGACCTGGAAAACCTCTCCCGGGCGAGCCTCCATGCGGGGATGGCCTTTTCCAACTCCCTGCTCGGGATCGTCCACGCCCTGGCCCACCCGATCGGCGGCTTCTACGACGTGAACCACGGCAGCGTCAACGCGATCCTCCTCCCGGAGGTCCTTCGCTATGACATCCCGGTGGTCGCGGAAAAGCTCCCCGAGCTCGCCTGGGGGCTCGGCCACCTCTCCAAGGGGGAGACCAACGGCTCCGCGGAAATGGTGCAGGACACCGTCGAGGCCCTGCTCGATGCCAGCGGCGCGCCAAGGAGCCTGCGCAGCCTCGGGGTTGTCCGGGAGGACCTCCCCGACCTGGCGCGCAAGGCGCTCAAGGATGTCTGCATCGTCACCTCGCCGCGCGAGGCGGATGAAAAGGATCTGCTCAGGATACTGGAGAAGGCGTACTGATGGGAGAAATCAAACGCACCCCTATTGACGAGGCAAGCCTCGAACGCCTCCTCGGCCTGGAGAGCTCCAAGATCGGTTTTTACGCCGAGGTCAAGCAGAAGATCCAGGAGCTGGAGGCCGCCAATCTGGGGCTGCGCACCAAGTCGAGCGAGCTCCAGGCGGTGTTCGACTCCATCGCCGACGGCGTCGCCATCTACGACGGCAGCGGGCACGTGCAGCACCGCAACCACGTCTGCCCCCGCCTCTTCCCCCGGGAAACCATCGTCGGCAGTTCCTGCGGCAAGCTGTTCCACCCGGAACTGCCGCACTCCCCGGCGAGTTGTCCGGTGGAGCGGGCACTTACCGGGGAAAGCGTCCAGATATCGTTCACGACCAGTGCGGAGGGGGCGGAGCCCCGCTATTTCGACGTCACCGCAACCCCCATCGAGGACGCGGTCGGCCAGAACAGGGCGCTCATCTTCCTGCGGGACGTGACGGAAAAGCGGCTCCAGGAGATGCAGCTGCTCCAGGCGGAGAAGATGTCGAGCATCGGCCTTCTGGCCGCCGGGGTGGCCCACGAGATCAACAACCCCCTGACCTCGGTGGCCGGTTACGCCGAGGCCCTGCTGAGGCGGTTTCGCGATGAACCGGAGCTGCGCGGGGACCCGCGGCTCGACGTGTTCCCCAAGTACCTGGAGGTGATCATCCGGGAATCGTACCGCTGCAAGGGGATCATCGACTGCCTCCTCTCCTTCAGCCGGAAATCGGACGGCTCGGTGGAAAAGGTGGACATCAATCTGGTCCTCCACGAGGTCCTCGAGCTGGTGCGCCACAAGTCCCGCTATGAAAGGGTCGAGATCCGGGAGGAGCTGCAGCCCGACCTGCCGCTGGTCCATGGCGATGCCGCCGGGCTGCGCCAGGTATTCATGAACCTCCTGATCAATGCCCATCAGGCCATCAAGGGGGCGGGCACGGTGGAGATCTCCACCAGCGGCAACGACTCAGGGGTCGTCATCCAGGTGAAGGATTCGGGATGCGGCATCCGCCCCGACCATCTGGATCATATCTGGGAGCCGTTCTTCACCACCAAGTCGGTGGGGCAGGGGGTCGGCCTCGGCCTGGCAGTCACCTACAACATCATCAAGAAGCAGGGAGGGGAGATCCAGGTGGAGAGCAAGCAAGGGAAAGGATCAAAATTCACGGTGAGGCTTCCAGCATGTCAACCATAGGATTGCGCAAAGAGGCGAAAATACTGGTCATTGAAGATGAAAGACCGTTCCGGGAACTCCTCGAGATGGAGCTCGCCCGGAGCGGCTACCAGGTCGATACCGCCGGCGACGGCGCGGAAGGGCTGGATAAATACCGGCAGGAGGTCTTCAACGTCGTCCTCCTCGACATGAGGATGCCGGGGATGGACGGGGTCGAGGTGCTCAAGCAGATGCGCTCCGAATCGACCCTCCCCGAGGTCATCGTCTTTACCGGCCACGGCACCATCGAGACGGCTGTCGAGTGCATCAAGCACGGCGCCTATGACTACCTCACCAAGCCGGTCAAGCTCGACGAGCTGGAGATGGTGATCGACAAGGCGTGCGAGAAGAACCGGCTCCGCCTGGAAAACATCAACCTGAAGCTGGAGATCAACAAGCTCGACCAGCACCGGATCGTCGGCAAGAGCCAGGTGATCCAGAAGGTCCTCGATACTGTCCGGCGCTGGGGCGCCACCGATGAGCATGTCCTGATCTGCGGCGAGAGCGGCGTCGGCAAGGAACTGTTCGCCCGGGCCGTCCACGACGCCAGCCGGCGGGCCTCGAAGCCTTTCGTCACGGTCAATTGCGGCCGGCTCAGCGCCAACACCGCCGAGAGCGAGCTGTTCGGTCATGTGCAGGGCGCCTTCACCGGCGCCTCCAAGGGGAGGGCCGGCCTGTTCGAGCTGGCCGACACCGGCACCCTGTTCATGGACGAGGTTTCGGAGATGCCGCTGGACGTGCAGGTGAAACTGCTCCGAATCCTGGAGACCAGCACCTTCCGCCGCATGGGGGGAAACCACGACATCAGGGTCAATGTCCGGTTCGTCTTCGCCTCCAACAAGAAGCTGGAGGAGTGCGTCAATCGCGGCGAGTTCCGGGAGGACCTGTTCCACCGGATCAACCTCCTGCCGATCAACATCCCCCCCCTGCGGGAACGGGCGGAAGACATCATCCCACTTGCCTACTATTTTCTCAAGACCGCCAACGAGGGGGGGAGCGCCAACTGGGAGATCACCGAGGAGGCAATGGCCGCCCTCACCGCCTATTCCTGGCCGGGCAACGTCAGGGAGCTGCGCAACACCATCCGCCGCGCCAGCATCCTGGCAACCGAGCCGGTCATCTCCTCCGACCTGCTGCCGTTTGCGCCCCCCAAGACGGTGCTGCTCCCCGCCGCCAACGGCTCGTCCGAGACGGTGTCGCTGCCGCTCTGGGTCGTGGAGCGGGACCATATCCAGCGGGTGCTGGAGAAGGTGGAAGGGAACAAGAGCAAGGCGGCAAAGGTCCTCGAAATCGATCGCAAGACCCTCTATACCAAGCTGGAGCGGTACGGCCTGGCGGTGTAGGAAAGAAACAGGCTGAAGGCTGAAGGCTGAAGGCTGAAGGCTGAAGGCTGAAGGCTGAAGGCTGAAGGCTGTCTTCGGTCCTCACCACCTGGAGTTACTCATATGGAACTTACCGATCCTTACGGCAGAACGATCAATTACCTGCGGCTGTCAGTGACCGACCGGTGCAACATGCGCTGTCTCTACTGCATGCCGGCCGATGGCATCCCGCTCCTCTCCCACGGCGACATCCTGAGCTATGAGGAGCTCCTGCTGATCGCCACAACCGCGGTGGCGGCCGGGATCGAGAAGATCCGGGTCACCGGGGGGGAGCCGCTGGTGCGCAGGGGGATCGTCCCTTTTCTGGCGCGGCTGGCCGCCATTCCCGGGCTGCGCCAGCTGGTGCTGACCACCAACGGCCTTTTCCTGGAGGAAATGGCGGAAAGCCTCAGAGAGGCCGGGGTGCAGCGGCTCAACATCAGCCTCGATTCCCTCAAGCCGGAGACCTTCGCCGCAGTCACCCGGGGGGGCGACCTGCACCGGGTCCTGGCGGGGATCGCGGCGGCGGAGCGGGCCGGCTTTCCGGTCAAGATCAACATGGTGGTCATGCGCGGCGTGAACGACCGGGAACTCCTCGATTTTGCCGCCCTGACCCTCGACCGCCCGCTGACGGTCCGCTTCATCGAATACATGCCGGCAATCCGGGCCGACAACTGGGAAGCCCGGATCGTCCCGGGGGAGGAGATCCTCGACCGGATCGGCGCGCGGTTTAGCTTCTCCCCGCTGGAAAGGGATACGGCGGCCGGTCCGGCCCGGATCTTCCGGATCGACGGCGCCGCCGGCAGCATCGGCGTGATCACCCCGGTTTCCGGCCACTTCTGCGGGGAGTGCAACCGGATCAGGGTCACCTCGGCCGGCAGGGCGCGCAGCTGCCTCTTCGCCGACACCGGCCTCGACCTCAAGCCGCTCCTCGCCAGGGGGGACCAGGAGGGTCTCGCCGCGGCGCTGCGAACGGTCGTTGCCCGCAAACCGGGGAGGCACTCCCTGGCCGCGGAGGAGCAGCAGCACACCCCGTTCGCCATGTCGGCCATCGGCGGCTAGTAGTGCGTTCCGTTAAAACCAGTACCGTTCGCGGTGAGCTTGTCGAACCGTTAACATGCTGATAATGCTAGCCTTCGACAAGCTCAGGCCGAACGGATTAAATGTAACGATATTTACGAAACGAACTACTAGTACTGTGTAACACTATATATGTCGTATCTCTTGTAGGGTGTGTTAGGCGGTTTTTGCCGTAACGCACCGGGAGAAGGTGCGTTACGCGATGAAGTCGCTAACGCACCCTACGTTAATTTAAGAGTTACATGGTACTGGGGCCGCAACTCCCCTTTCCTCTTTCCCCGCTGTGGCTATTTTCCCCACTTGCCTTAGCCGCCCACTCTGCCGGCGGGCGAAACGGCGCCCCTTTTTCCGCTGCTGCTCCCCTCCCAACCCCCTGTCCATCGCCTTACGGGGGGATGGCGGCGCCTTTTCCGCCACAAAATGGGTAATAATTACACACTGTAGATAATGTCCACACTTTCCCCATGCAGGAGCAGCAGCCCATGGATCCATCGGAAGCAGTGAAAATTCTCCGCCAGCAGGGGGTGCGCCCCCCGAAGACCCTGACCCTCGCCATCACCGGCGCCTGCAATCTCCGCTGTCGTCACTGCTGGGTCGGGGCGGGGGAATCAAGTTCCGCTCCCCATGTCCCAGAGCTGGCCCTGCGCCGGCTGCTCGCTGAGTTCGCGGCACTCGGCGGGGAGGGGGTCCGTTTCACCGGCGGCGAGCCGCTCTGCCATCCGGGCTGGCAGGGGCTGATGCAGTTCGCCCGGGAGCTCGGCTTCGAGAGGGTCGCGTTGCAGACAAACGCCATGCTGCTCGGCGATGGGGAGGTGGCCGCGCTGCGCGGGCTCGACTTCCCCGGGCTCTCGCTCGAGATCAGCCTGGACGGGGCCACGGCTCCGTCCCACGACCTGGTGCGGGGGGAGGGGGCCTTTGCCGGGGCGCTGGCCGGCATCGGCCGGCTCGCCAGGGGTGGGCTGGCGCGGCGCATTGCCCTTTTCTTCACGGAGATGCGCCACAACCTGGAGGAGATCCCGGAGCTTCTCGCCCTGGCGGAGGGGCTGGGGGTCGGCTCGGTCGCCACCGGCGCCCTGGTCAGGTGCGGCCGGGCGGCTGAGGGGGCGGCGCTCGCCCCTGCCGGGACGGAGCAGTACCTGCGGCTGCTGGAGCGCTACGAAAAAGAGCCCCGCTTCCGGGAGCTGTACCGGAAGCGGGGGAAGGTGGCGGCCCTGGAGTGGCTCACGGAATCCTCGCCGCGGCCGGAATGCTGCACCTTCGTGGAAAACCCCTACCTCACCCCTGCCGGGACGCTCTATCCCTGCGTGCTCTGCCACGCCGACCGGTTCGCCGTTTCCGGGGTTTTCGAGAGAGGGCTGGCCGACGCCTTCGCCGCAGGGGCGCCGCTCTGGGCAACGCTGCTGCGGATCAGCCGCAGCAGGGCCGAGCTGGCGCAGTGCCAGGACTGTCCCGGCAGGCTCGCCTGTGCCGGGGGGTGCATGGGGCGGGCGTGGGGGAGCTGCGGCGACCTGCAGGCGGCGGATGACCGGTGCGAGCTGCGGCGAGCCATCCACGGCCTGGCAATTCAAAAGTCTTGATTTTTTCATCCTTCATACTTCATCCTAAGCCGGCAAAGCCGGAACCAAACAGGGAAAAACCAAAAGCAATAGCACGCGGATCAAATCTGATAAAATTCGGATCAAGGCGGATCAAGGCGGATCAAACCATTCTTCTGCCTGCATCAGATTGTTATCAGATTTTATTCGATGTTATCCGCGTGAAATGGTTTTGAATTTCAGTCGGTACGATCCATTTTGCTCATTTGCAGTAAAGAGTGAAATCGTAAGAGACTGAAGCCTACAGCCTACAGCCTACAGCCTACAGCCTACAGCCTACAGCCTACAGCCTCGACTCTGCGCTCTGCCAAAACAGGTTTTTGCTTTTACTTTTTTCTCCCCGTTCAAGATTTCTCCCTTTGTTTTCCGCGGTTCCTCCTCTCGATTTACGTGGTGAAATTCCCCACTGTGGATAATATCCATAGCGCCGATAAGGCCTGAATACCGCATTTTTTATAAAAAAACGTTTCATAATTCCCCGCCACTCCTCCCCTCGATCTGGTCGAAATCGGCCGGTCCCGCCTAAAAGTGCCATTTTAAACCAATGTTTTTGTTTGGCATCCAACTTGCTTAACTGATAACACAAGCGGACATCACGAGGCTGGTTGCAGTTTCAGCCGGTTCTTTTCCCATTTGGCAGGAATATCGTAAAACGAAGTTATGGGGAGGTGATGAGCAAGGAGGAGAAGCAAAGGCCCGGTAGCCGTATCGCTTCAAAAAATAGCAGCAACAAACCAGATAAGTTCACACCACAAAAAGGAGGAAGTACAGATGCCACATTTCAGAGATGTAAAACGGACCCTTACCCAGCAGAGAACCGAGTACCCGATCAAGATGCAGCACGCATATCCTTCCGTGAATATCGGCTGGGGCGCGCACACGATGGTCGGCAACGATGCCAAGGCCCTGGGCATGACCAATGCCCTGATCGTCACCACCGGCCTCAAGGGAACCGGCATTGTCGAGGCAATCCAGGGTGTTCTGAAGGCGGCCGGCGTTGCCTCCGAGGTATATGCGAAGGCTACCCCCAACCCCAAAGACTTTGAGGTCATGGAAGGCGCCAAGGCGCTGTCCGCCGGCAAATTCGACGGCATCATCAGCCTCGGCGGCGGCAGCTCCCACGACTGCTGCAAGGCCATCAAGCTGGTCCACGCCCACGACGGCCAGGATGTCCGCACCTTCGAAGGGGCCTTCAAGGCCACCAAGAAGAACAAGATTCCCCATCTCGCTATCAACACCACCTCGGGAACCGGTTCGGAAATCTCCTGCTTCTCCATCATCAACCACACCGAGAAGATGTACAAGATGGCCCTGTTCGATCCGAACTGCACGCCGAGCAAGTCCGTCAACGACCCGTTGATCCACCAGTGCATGACCCAGGAACTGGTCGCCTACACCGGTATGGACGCCCTGACCCACGCGGTGGAAGCCATCGCCTCCCGTCTCTGCGTACAGTCGGCCTACGGCCCGGGCCTCTGGGCGATCACCGAGATCTTCGAGAACCTCCGCCAGTCGGCTGCCAACCGGAACAACGACAAGGCCGTCGAGCAGATGGTCTGGGCGGAAATGGCCGCCGCCTACAGCTTCAACAGCGCCGGTCTCGGCATCGTTCACAGTATGGCCCACGCCATGGGCGGTCTCTATGACGCTCCCCACGGCCTCTGCAACGCCATCGCCCTGGTCGATGTCTGCCGCTTCAACCTGCCGGCCTGCCCGGAGCGCTTCAAGATGATGGCCAAGGCCGCCGGTATCGATACCGCCGGACTTTCCGACTACAAAGCCGGCGAGAAGTTCATCGACGCCATCCAGGAGCTCAAGGACGAACTGTTCATCACCCAGAGGTTTGCGGACCTCGGCCTGCAGGAGAAAGACCTCGACGGTCTGTCCAAGTTCGCCGCCGCCGACATCTGCTCCGAGGGCAATCCCAAGGATGTCGGTTTCCACGAGATGAGAGCGGTATTCGCAGGCTGCATGTAACACGCAGAGTTGGCACATAATATGTAGGATGAAGTGAGCTGCCGCTGGCGCCCGGAGAGTTTTTTCTCCGGGTTCCAGCGGCGCTGTTACATCAGCAGGTGTATAATTGAAGCAGGCACAGTTTGCAGGATTCCACCGAAATGAGGTAGACTCATGATTACCGAACAAGAGGTGAAGGACCTTCTCGGTTCCGGCGGCTACATTGCCGATGAAGCCATCGCCACCGCCGTTTTTCTGGCCATCAGGATGGAGAAGCCGATCCTGATCGAAGGACCTCCCGGTGTCGGCAAGACCGGTCTGGCCAAGACCCTCTCCCAGGTGCTGGACTTCCCGCTGGTGCGGCTCCAGTGCTACGAGGGGATCGACGAGGGGAAGGCGCTCTACGACTGGGAATATGGCAAGCAGCTGCTCTACACCCAGCTCCTGCGCACCCAGCTCGACAGCTACCTCTCCGTCTCGGCCGACCTGCGGGAGGCGGTCGAACGGCTGTCCGCCGAGGAAAGCCTGTTCTTTTCCATGAACTTTCTGGTGCAGCGGCCGATTCTGCGCAGTTTTCTCTCCGAGAAACGTTCGCTGCTCCTGATCGACGAAATCGACCGCTCCGGCGACGAGTTCGAGGCGCTGCTGCTGGAGTGCCTGAGCGACTTCCAGGTCTCCATCCCCGAACTGGGGGTGATCGAGGCGCGGGCCAAGCCGCTGGTGATCCTGACCAGCAACGGCACCAGGATGATCTCCGACGCGCTGCGGCGGCGCTGTCTCTTTCTCTATATCGGCTACCCCGAGTTCGACCGGGAGGTTGCCATCGTCTGCGCCCGCTTCCCGGAGCTCTGCGAGACACTCGCCCGGCAGATGGTCGAATTCCTGCGCAAGGCCCGTGACCTGAATCTGCGCAAGCCCCCCAGCGTCTCCGAGACCCTCGACTGGGCCCAGGTGCTCTCCATCCTCCATGCGACGCGGCTCACCCCGGAGGTGGTCGCCAACACGGTGGGGGCCATTGCCAAGCACCAGGCGGACATGCAGCAGATGACGGAGCTGGCGCAGCGGGAGCTCATGTAGGGGCGCAGCAGCCACCTCCGCCAAAGCAGCCTCGGCTGCGGCGGCCGGATGCTGCGCCCAAATAGGGTGGGTAAAGGCGGGCGCAGCATGCTGCGCCCCTACGGATTCACATGTTTAATCGCTGGAGCAAAGCATGGAACGGATCATCACCAGATTTGTCACCGCCCTGCGGCAACGGGGGATCAGGGTCTCGCCGGGGGAGAGTATCGATGCCGTGCACGCCCTGGCCCTCGGCGGGGTGGAGGGGCGGGAAGCGGTGCGGGCGCTGCTGCGCCTCACCCTGGTGAAGAACGCCAACGACCTCCCGGCGTACGAGGAGGTCTTCGACCGGTTTTTCAGCAACAGCCAGCCTATCCCCCAGGGGCTCGTGGCCGCGGATCTCCTCAGCGCGATGATCCATATCGTCGAAGGGGAGCAACTGAAGGCGGACATCCCGGACAAGCACGGGGATGACGGGCCGACGCTCACGGTTGACGAGGAGGTCGGCGCCGAGGACCTGAAAGACCTGCTGGGCCTGGAAGAGAGCGATGACGATGGCGGCGGCCCCGAGATCCAGGTGCAGCTGGATGGCTACCGCGGCAAGATCGAGGCGCCCAAGCCGTCGGATTATTACATGCAGGGCCCGCCCACGGTCGCCTTTCACCAGCAGGGGGACCAGAAGACCGTCCCCTTCACCGCCGAAGAGCTGGCCGACATGCAGGAGGTGGTTTCCCGGATGATCGTGCGGCTGCGCAAGGACGTGCGGCGGATGAAGGAGAAGCAGAACCGCGGCAAGCTCCACGTCATCAGGACGATTCAGAAGAATTACCGGCACGACATGGTGCCGTTCCTTTTGTCGCTGCGCCGCAAGCTCCGGGAAAAGCCGCGGCTGGTGGTCCTGTGCGATGTCAGCTTTTCCGTCAGCCACGCCTCCCGCTTCATGCTGCTGCTGCTCCATACGCTCCACAACCGGCTGATGGACGTGCGCAGCTTCATCTTCAACAAGGAGCTGGCGGAGATCACCGAACTGCTCCGCAACATGCCGGTGAACGCCCTCCTGGAGACCATCGACCGGGGGGAAATCGTCAACCTGGACGACAACAGCGATTTCGGCAACGTCTTTCTCATCTTCAAGAAAAAGCACCTGGAGAACATGCGGGGGAAGCCGGCGGTCATCATCCTGGGGGACGGCCGCAACAACTACCACGAGGCGAACGACTGGGCACTGGAGGAGATCCGGGAGAAGGCGGGCTACATGCTCTGGCTCACCCCGGAGGAGCGCGATACCTGGAGCCGGGGCGACTGCCTGATGGAGCTGTACGGCTCATACTGCGACCGGGTCGAGGTGGTGCGGGACGTGAACGAGCTGAGCCTGATGGTGGAGGACCTGTTCCGCAACCTCTGCACGGACCAGCCCCGCCGGCTGGCAAGGGACCTGCTGAAGGCCAGGGCCGAGGAACCCCTGGATTACCGGGACTACTATACCAGGGGGGGGAGCGGCCAGCCCCCCGCCTTAGATCCCCAGGGGCGCAGCCACTGGTGAGCCGCCGGCGCGGCCGGCCAATCTATCCGCAGGAGGCATCGTGAATATCAGCAAATTCGTGGCACCCGAGATCATCTTCGGCCGGGGCTCCCTGAGCCAGATCGGCGAAAGCCTGGTGCGCCTCGGGGTCTCCAAGGCCTTCCTGGTCAGCGACGCGGGGGTGATCAACGCCGGCTGGGTCGACCAGGCGGTCCACTATCTCCACGCGGCCGGCCTCGGCACCGAGATCTTCTCGTCACTCTCCACCAACCCGAAGGATTTCGAGGTGACCGAGGGGGTTGTCAGCTACCAGGCCTCCGGCTGTGACGGGATCGTCGCCGTCGGCGGCGGCAGCCCCACCGACGTGGCCAAGGCAATCGCCATCCTGGCGACCAACGGCGGGAAGCTCCAGGATTACGAGGGGATCAACAAGATCACCGTGCCGCTGCCGCCGATGGTGATCGCCCCCTCCACCGCCGGGGCCGGCTCCGAAGTGAGCCAGTTCACCATCATCGTCGACACCCTGCGCATGCTGAAGATGTCGATCATCTCCAGGTCCCTGGTGCCGGACATAGCCATTGTCGATCCCGAGCTGCTGCGGACCAAGGACGCCAAGCTGGCCGCCGCCACCGGCCTCGACGCCCTGACCCACGGCATCGAATCATACCTGTCGCTGGCCGCCACCCCCCTGACCGACATCCACGCCCTCAAGGCGATCGAGCTGATCTCCCGCAATCTGGTGCGGGCCGTTTCAGACCGGCAGGACATGGAGGCCAACGCCAACATGTCGATGGCCGCCCTCACCGCGGGGCTGGCGTTTTCCAACGCCATTCTCGGCGCCGCCCACGCCATGACCCACCAGGTGGACGGCCTGATCGACCAGCACCACGGGGAGACCAACGCCGCGATCCTCCCGCACGTCATGGAATTCAACCTCCCCGCTTCCCCCGGCCGGTTCCGGGATATCGCCGGCATCATGGGGGAGGAGGTCGCCGGGCTCGACACCCTGGCGGCCGCCGCGCTCTCGATCAGGGCGGTCAGACGGCTGATCGCGGACGTCGGCCTGGACAAGGGGCTGGCGGAGATCGGCCTGCGGGAGGAGTTCATCCCGCAGCTGAGCCGCAACGCGATGAAGGACGCCTGCCTGGTGACCAACCCGCGCCGGGCGACGTGTGCGGAGATCGAGGCGATATTCAGGAAAGCGATGTAGGCCGCGTGTCGGATCCGACCGATCGGACCGATCGGACCGATCAGTCTGATCCGACGCGGCCTAAAAGGAACACATGGAAAAGCAGGAAAAGCTGCTGGAACAGCTGACCGGGGTCGATTCCTCGAAGCTCAACTATTACGTGGAGCTGAAAAAGCGCAACCAGGAGGTCCTGAAGCAGAACAGCCGCCTGGAAATCCTGCATCAGCTCGCCCGGGACATCAACATCGACATGTCCACCCCGGACATCATCGAACGGGCCTTCGCCAAGCTCCCCCAGACGCTCTCCTGCGATTTTCTCGGTCTGGTCACAGTCAAGGGGGGCGCGCTGCGGCTCAGGGCGATGATGCCCAGGGACTTCTGCGTAATCGAGGAGTTCCCCGGCCACTCCCCCTGCCTGCAGGTCATTGGTGAAAAAAAGGGGGCCATCTTCAAGCCGGCGCCCGGGGAACTCGGCCATGTCCGGATCGGCCAGGCCTATCCG
Source organism: Geobacteraceae bacterium (assembly GCA_023701365.1). Taxonomy (GTDB): domain Bacteria; phylum Desulfobacterota; class Desulfuromonadia; order Geobacterales; family Geobacteraceae; genus JAMPXD01. Next base: position 7,787 of record JAMPXD010000033.1, on the reverse strand, counting down.
GAGCAGCTCAGGGCGCTGGCGATTGCCCCGATGTTCAAGCGTGACGAGGTGATCGGCGCCCTGATAGTCGGCAGCGTCGATGAGATGGCCTATACCGACGCGGATCTCAGCTTTGTCCAGCATCTGGCCGACCAGCTCTCCATCAGCACCCAGAACGCCCGCCTCTACAAGGAGGTCTCCCGGGCCAAGAAGGAATGGGAAGAGACCTTCAAGGCGGTGACCGACCCGATCTTCCTGGTGGACACCGATTACAACGTCCTGCTCCACAACGGCCGGCTCCCCCCGGAGATGAGCGGCTTCTGGAACCAGGCGCTCAGCAACAAATGCTTTGCCAGGCTCCACGGCCGCCGGCACCCCTGCCGGGACTGCCCCATCAGGGAGGTGCAGCGGAGCGGCAAGCCGGTCTTCCAGCGCTGGCAGACCGAGTCGGGGCTGGTCCTCGATCTCTCCTACTATCCGGTGGTGAACGAGGAGAAGCAGCTGACCGCGGTGACCATCATCATCAAGGACGTCACCGAGAAGACCAAGCTGGAGGCGCAACTGGTCAATTCGGCCAAGCTGGCGGCGCTCGGCGAGATGGCGGCCGGGGTGGCCCACGAGCTGAACAGCCCGATGACCGTCATCATCGGCACGGCCCAGATGCTGGCCCGGGACCTGCAACAGGACGAGCAGCAGGAAAAGGCCGAAGTCCTGGAAGACATCGTCAACTGCGGGCTGCGCTGCAAGCGGATCATCCAGAATCTGCTGACCTTCTCCCGCCAGGACCAGCTGCCGGCGACGGAGATCGACCTCAACGCCGAGGCGGCCCGGGTGTTGAGCATGATCCAGTACCAGATCAACCGGAGCCAGATCTCGATCAGGGAGGATTTCGACCCGCAGCTGCCGCGGCTGACCGGCAACGGCCCGCAGATCCAGCAGGTGCTGACCAACTTCCTGATCAATGCCCGCGACGCCCTGGCGGAGGTGGAGCGGAAGGAAAAGATCATCCAGGTGGCCACCAGGCTGAGGCGTGACGGCGCAAAGAGATGGGCCGTGCTGAGCGTCGCGGACAACGGGGTCGGTATCGCGGCGGAAAACCTGGCGAAGATCTTCACCCCGTTTTACACCAGCAAGGAGGCGACCAGGGGGACCGGCCTCGGCCTTTCGGTCAGCCTCGGGATCGCCGAGTCCCACAACGGCACCATTGAGGTCGATAGCCAGCCGGGGCAGGGGAGCACCTTCCGGCTGGTGCTGCCGATAGAGCGGCGGTGAACACAAGAGTAGCTAGGCCGCGACAGATCTGTCGGATCGGACCGATCAGTCCGATCTGTCTGATTCGACGCGGCCAGCCCTTGAAAAGGTGAATATCGTGTCCCAGATCCAGGTTTTGATAATCGATGATGAAGTGGATGTCTGCACCTTTTTCCGGCGGCTGCTGACGAGGAAGGGGTATGCTGTCACGACCGCGGCGAACGAGCCGGAGGCGCTCCGGGCCGTCGAGGAGCAGAGCTTCAACGTGGCCATGGTCGACCTGAAGCTGCCGGACACCGACGGCCTGACCCTGCTGCAGATGATCAAGGCCCGGCAACCTGCCTGCGAGGTGATCCTCATGACCGGCTACAGCACCATCAAGACGGCGGTCATCGCGATGCAGCTGGGGGCCTATGAATACCTGGAAAAGCCGTTCGACAACATCGCCGAGATCGAAGCCCTGGTCGAGAAGGCCGCCAGCCACGGCCTCGACATCCTGCAAGGGCGCACCGGGGAGGAATGGTCCGAGGTGGCGCGGGCGGTCGGTTTTCAGGTCGGCACCTCCCCGAGCATGAGGCGGCTGGTGTCGCTCGCCTTCAAGATCGCCGCCAAGGATATCACCGTCCTGATCCAGGGGAAGACCGGCACCGGCAAGGAAGTGCTGTCCCGCTTCATCCACGCCGCCTCGGGCCGGGCCGACCAGCCCTTCATAGCGGTGAACTGCGGGGCGCTGCCGGAAAACCTCCTGGAAAGCGAGCTGTTCGGCCACGAAAAGGGCGCCTTCACCGGGGCGAACCAGACCCGGCGCGGCATCTTCGAGCTGGCCGATCACGGCACCCTGCTCCTCGACGAAATAGGCGATGCCAGTCCGCAGATCCAGGTCAAGCTCCTGCGGGTGCTGGAAACCGGCGAATTCATGCGGGTCGGCGGCGGCAAGCCGATCAAGACCGATGTGCGGGTCATCGCCGCAACCAACGTCGACCTGGAGGAGGCGATCCGGGAGAAGACCTTCCGCGAGGACCTCTATTACCGGTTGAACGTGGTGAGGCTGGAGATCCCCCCCCTGCGCAGCCGCGCCGATGACATCCCGCTCCTCAGCGAGCACTTCGTCCGCCAGCTCAACCCCGGCCTGCGGATCTCCCAGGGTGCCATGCGCCTGCTGCGGGATTACAACTGGCCGGGAAATATCCGCGAACTCGCCAACGTGCTGCGGCGGGCGGTGGTCCTGTGCAGTGACGACACGATCCTCCCCGGCCACCTGGGGAACACCCTTCTGTCCGGCTCCGCCGACAGCGCCGGCACCGATGCCGTGCCGGCCCGCAGCGGGCAGGCCCCGGACATTGTCGTGTCACTGGAAAGTTTCTGCGATCATTACTCCAGGGCGGAAGTCCTGGAAAAGCTGGGGGCCGACGAGTTCGACCGGATGCTCGACTCGCTCGGCGCCCTTGAAAGCCGGCTCCTCTCGGTGATGCGTGACAGGGGGCTCGGCGGCCACACCCCGCGCGGCCTCAAGGATACCGAGGAGGAGACCATCAAGAAGGCGCTGGAGCGGTACCAGTGGAACATCACCGAGACCGCGAGAGTGCTGGGGATCGGCAGGAATACGCTCTACCGGAAGATCAGGCAGTACAACCTGAGCAGTTCCTGACCCGCTCCCTTGCAACATTATTTCTCTTCGCAGTCCCATTCTTCCGCACGATAGCCCCGAAACTCCCCTCAGCGCACCTTCGCACCGAAGTACCTTGCCACCACCCGGGTATGCAGCTCGAAGCCGAGCTCCGTCGGCTGGTCGATGACGGCGACCTCCTGGGTCTCCTTCGAGGTGAACGGCCGCAGGGAACTCCGGGGTTGCTGCGCCGCCAGGCCGAATACCACCAGGGTCCCGTCCAGGCCGTTGCCCACCTCATAGAGGCTGAGCTCGCCGGCGTCGATGGCGATGCCGGTCTCTTCGAAGAGCTCCCTTTTCCCCGCTTCCTGCCAGGTTTCGCCCGCATCGATGTAGCCGCCCGGGAGGGTGAGGGTCCCCTTGCGCGGCTCGGTGTTTCTCCTGATGACGACCAGGCCGTCGGCTACCGGCACCAGCACCACCGCTACCGGGATCGGGTTCAGATACGATTTGTTGCCGCAGCCCCGGCACATTCTCGGCCAGGCTTCGCCGGCGGCAAACCTGCGGCCGCAAAAGCTGCAATGGGAGTTCTTTTCATGCATGACTCTGCCTTTCTCCGGAGCGCCGGCCTCACGGCCGCCATTGTTCCGGGCCTGCCGCCTCCTTTGCCGTCGGGGGCAGGGGCGGCATGGCTTACGGCAAACGCTTGCAGATATTATTCCCGAACTCCACGGATCAGCAAGTGGCGGCAATGTAATCAGGAAAACAAACAGGAGTTTGATGAAAGTGTAGACAAAATACCCGATGTGGAGAAATGCAGCAATCGGCCTGTCATGCGGATTCCTCTATTTCTTGCCGAGTGTCCCATTTCTCCACAGTTCGCCGCAAATCCGGATTTTATTTGGCCTGCCAATGCCCTGTAATCAAGGGATAAATCAATGTTTTATTATTTGGCATCGGGGTTGCATGGTATAGAGACAAAAGGGCGCATCATCAACCGGTACGACCCAGAACAAAGAAAAGGAGAGAAAAATGGAAACTCAAAAGTTGATCAACGAAGCATGCAGTGAGGAGCCCCGGATCCTGGAGGAAATCCAGGTTGAAGAGCTGGCAATCGACGGCATCTGCGGGGTCTACTAAGATGGCGGCGGCAGGCATTCAGTTGCATCCCGCCTGCCGCGTGCGGCAGGAAGGGTTCGGTCTCCTGTTTTACGACAGCAGGGGACCGCGCCTCCTCTTCGCCGCGACCGGCAGCCTTCTGCACCCCGACTTCTTCAAGACCGTCCGGGAGAGGGACGAACTCCCCGAGGGGCTGTCGGATCGGGAACAGACCGTGTTACAGAAGTTCATGTCGCAACTTTTAGAAAAGGGGTTCCTCCGTGAGCAACCGATACGTTGAAATGGGGCTTTCCGCCCCGGTGAATCTGACCTGGGAAGTGTCGCTCGCCTGCAACCTCCGCTGCAGCCACTGTCTCTCGTCATCGGGGGAGCCGGCCGAGGGGGAGCTCTCCACGGCGGAAGCGCTCGACCTGGTGGAGCAGCTGCACAGCGGCGGCGTCTTCCAGGTCAACTTCGGCGGCGGCGAGCCTTTTCTCCGCCCCGACTTCGAAGAGATCCTGGCCGCCTGCCATGCAAGGGGGATCATGACCTGCATCTCCACCAACGGCACCCTGATCGGACCGGAGCGGGTAGCCAGGCTGGCCGAGAGCCGGCTGGTGGCCATCCAGGTCAGCATGGACGGGGCGCGCCGGGAAACCTGTGACGCCATCCGGGGCAAAGGGGTCTACGACAAGGCCATCGAGGCGATCAAGCTGCTGGCTGCCTCCTCGATCCCGACCAGCATCAATACGGTGCTGACCGCCCAGAACGCCGGGGAGATTCCGGCGATGCACGAGCTGGCCCGCTCCCTCGGCGTGTCGCTGCGGGTCAGCCGCTTCCGTCCGTCGGGACGGGGGGCGGACAACTGGGACGACCTCAGGCCGACCCCGGCCCAGCTCCTCGCCTTCTCCGACTGGCTGGCCAGGAGCGGCGACGTCCGCACCGGCGACAGCTTCTTCTCGCTCACCTCCCAGGAGCGCCAGGGTCTGGGGCTCAACCTCTGCGGCGCGGCCAAGCTCACCTGCTGCGTCGGCCCCACCGGCAACATGTACCCCTGCGCCTTTCTGCAGACCGACCGGTTCAAGGCCGGCTCGCTGCGGGACAATACCTTCAAGGAGATCTGGGACGACTCGGAGATCTACGCATCCTTCCGCTCCCTGCGGATCCACTCCTGCGAGGAGTGCCAGCGCTTCGACCAGTGTCACGGCGGCTGCCCGGCGGTAGCCTGGCACCTGAAGAACGACATCAACGGCGGCGACCCCGAGTGCCTGGAGCGCTGCGTGACCTCCATCGCCGACGAGGCGAGGACCGCGAAGGCCGCCTGAGCATTATTAATGTAGGGGCGCAGCATGCTGCGCCCGTTTATCGCCGGCATATGACCGGCGGGCGACGCATGCGTCGCCCCTACCAAAAGGCATCATTCAAGGAGTTTTCACCATGATGTTCCCGTATCTGTTCTCCCCGCTCAAGCTGGGGACGGTCGAAGTGAAGAACCGCATCTCCTTCCAGCCGCACCTGACCAATTTTGCGGTGAACTGCCTCCCGAGCGAACGGCAGATGTACTACTGGGGGGAGCGGGCCAAGGGGGGCGCCGGCCTCATCATCACCGAGGAGATGAGCGTCCACCCGACGGACATGGCCTACGAGAAGCTGATCGACGTCTATCACCCCGAGGTGATTCCGGGCTTCAAGAAGATCACCGACTACGTCCACCAGTTCGACTCCCGGATCTTCGCCCAGCTGAACCACAACGGCCAGCAGTGCGACGGCGCCATCTCCCGGCTGCCGGTATGGGCCCCGAGCCCGATGCCCGACGTCCTGTTCCGGGAGACCCCGAAGGAGATGGAGCCGGAGGACATCGAGGAGGTGGCGCGTTACTTCGCCAAGAGCGCGATCCACGCCCGGGAGGGTGGCTTCGACGGGATCGAGCTCCAGTTCGGCCACTCCAGCCTCGCCCGCCAGTTCCTCTCCCCCCTGACCAACTTCCGCACCGACGAGTACGGCGGCTCCCTGGAAAACAGGATGCGGGCGCCCCTCAAGTTCATCGGCGCGGTGCGGCGAGCGGTGGGGAACGACTTCACCCTCGGCATCAGGATGTGCGCCGACGAGATGATCCCTGGCGGCCTCGATCTGGCCCAGGTTCAGGAGATCTGCGCCCGCTTCGAGGCCGCGGGACTCATCGACTTCATGGACCTCTCCATCGCCACCTTCTACAACCTCTACCTGGTTGAGGGCTCGATGCACACCCCGCTCGGCTACACCATCCCCCTGGCCGCCGGAATCCGGGAGCGGATCAAGCTGCCGGTCTTCTGCACCGGCCGGATCAACGACCCGGTCATGGCCGAGAAGGTGCTGGCCGCCGGCCAGGCCGACATGATCGGCATGTGCCGCGGCCTGATCTGCGACCCGTTCATGCCGAAGAAGGCGCTGGAAGGGCGGCTGGACGACATCCGCTACTGCATCGGCGACAACCAGGGGTGCATCGGCCGGATGGGGGTCAACAAGTCCCTCGGCTGCATCCAGAACCCGGCGGTCGGCCTGGAGAAGGAGTGGGGCGAGGGGACCCTGGAAAAGGCCGCGGTGAAGAAGAATGTGCTGATCGTCGGCGGCGGTCCCGGCGGCATGTGGGCCGCCAAGATGGCCGGCCGCCGCGGCCACAAGGTTACCCTCTACGACCGCAACGAGACCCTGGGGGGGCAGGTCCTGACCGCCATGAAGGGGGCGGGCCGCGACGAATTCGGAGTCATCATCCGCAATGAGAAGGACCAGGTGGACAAGGCGGGCGCCCAGGTAAAGCTCGGGGTCCGGGTGACGCCGGAGCAGGTCCTGGCGGAAAAGCCGGACGTGGTGATCATCGCCACCGGCAGCCAGCCCAAGGAGCATCCGGTCGGTGGCGCCGACGGCCCGGCGGTCTACAATGTCTGGCAGGTGCTGAACGGCGAGGCCAGCCTCGGTGACAAGGTCTGCCTGATCGACTACGACGGCCACCACCGGGCCACCGCCACGGCCGAGTTCATTGCCAATCTGGGGAAAACGGTGCACATCATCACCTCCAGCCTCTTCATCGGCGCCGAGCTCGGACCTAGCCAGGACCTCTACCTGGCCCGGCAGCGGCTGCTCCAGAAGGGGGTGACCTTCACCCCGGACATCGCGGTGATGGAAGTTGCCGGCGAAGCCGGCGCCAAGACCGTCAAGGGGTTCAACGTCTACTCCAACATCTGGGACGAGTGGGGGCCGTTTGACACCATCGTCCTGGCCATGGGACAGAAGGCCGATGATGCGCTCTACATGGCACTGAAGGGCACTGTCCCGGAACTGTACCGGATCGGCGACAGCGTCGCGCCCCGCAAGGTCGACATGGCCATCTGGGAAGGGCACAAGATCGGGAGGGAGATCTGATGTCGAGCACGGAAAAGATCCTCGTCTTCGTCGACCTCGCCGAAGGCCTCCTGGACGAGACCGGACGGGGGCTCCTCTCCTACGGCTCGCGGCTGGCCGGCATCCTCGACGCGGCCTGGGGAGCGGTCATCCCCGGCGAGCCCGCCGCCGACCAACTGGCCGGGTTCGGCGCCTACGGCGCGCCGGCGGTCACCCGGGTGGTCGGCGGGGAGTCGCTGCGCGACACCCCGGCGCTGCTCGGCAAGACCCTGGCCCTGCTGGCAACGGAGCAGCGGGCCGGGGTGATAGTCCTGCCGCACAACGACCTGGGCGCCACCCTGGCGCCGGTGATCGCCGTTGCCCTCAACGCCGCCATCATCACCGAGGTGGCCACGGCCAGGCGCGGTCCGGAGGGGTTGCGGCTCTCCCGCCCGGCCCTGGGCGGCCGGGTGGCGGAGACCAAGGTCTGGGACGG
>JAMPXD010000226.1 GCA_023701365.1 Geobacteraceae bacterium | reverse complement strand
GCGGGGATCAGGACCGACGCCATCGAGGCCGCCTGCCCCGCGGGGGCGCGGCTGGTGCGGGTCATGCCGAACACGCCGGCCCTGGTCCTGGAGGCGGCTAGCGCCATCGCCCCTGGCGCCTGCGCCACCGGCGGGGACATCTCCCTCACCCGGCGGATCTTCGAGCTGGTGGGGAAGGCCTGGCTGGTCGAGGAAAAGCTCCTGGACGCGGTCACCGGCCTCTCGGGGAGCGGCCCCGCCTACGTGCTCACCTTCATCGAGGCCCTGTCCGACGCGGGGGTGAAGAACGGCCTCCCCCGCGACGTCGCCGCGGGACTCGCGGCCCAGACGGTGTTCGGCACGGCGCGGCTCCTGCTGGAGACCCGCGAGCACCCGGCCCTGCTCCGGGAAAAGGTGACCTCCCCGGGCGGGACCACCATCGCCGGGCTCCACGCCCTGGAGAACGAAGGGTTCCGCGGCACCGTCATCAACGCGGTGGATGCCGCCACGGCCCGCTCGAAGGAATTGGGGAAGAAATAGGTAATTTGTCCGGTCGAGGTCAAAAAGGGCGCGAGATTTGTCTCGCGCCCTTTTTTATTCCCCAATCAATCCTCTGGCGATAGGCGTTCAGGAAACGGGCGTCTTCGACCCTACAGTTTTTCCTTCACGCTGTTGACCTTGTCTTCCATGGTCTGGTCGCGGTCGGTCCGGGTGCCCAGCTTGATGGTGGTGGCGATGCGCGGCGCCCCCATCCCGTGCACCACCTCGTGGCAGCGCCTAATCGCCGCGAACACGGCATCCCACTCCCCTTCGATGTTGGTCCCGTATGAGTGGAGCGCGGTCTTCAGCCCGGCATCGGTCAGCACCTTTTCACATGCCGCGATGTAGGGCGACAGCGACACGCCAACGCCGATCGGAACGATGCACAAATCCACGAGTACTTTCATTGCTCCTTCTCCATTTTGTCCGAGGCTGAGACAGCACCCTTCGCACGATCTTCCGCTTCCCCTTTCGGTCTTTAAGGAAATCTTCCCTGGTCAACTCCACGTCCCGCAGTATCTTGGAGAACAAGCCTGGACCAATGGTCTCGCCTGCGTGCATGGGGACAACTGTTACCCGGCCGTCGTCATGCTTCATGAAAACATGACTTCCTCGCTGACGATCAATGACAAAACCATATCCTTTCAGGATATCAACGACTTCCTTGCCTTCTAAGGCCGGAAACCGTGTCATACGGCGATTCTCTGCACTCCCACAAGGTGCTTGCGCGGCCGCTTTGTTTTGTCAGCCTCGCGGCAAAGCTCGATGGCCTCTCGCACCCGTTCCATCAATTCGTCGAGTGATTTTGCCTGCGTGTGACAGCCATAGAATTCCGGCACCTCCGCAACATAATAGCCGGCCTCGTCCTGTTCGATAATAACGGTATATTCCCTTTTCATGCCTGTGCTCCTCACGTATTTCCTGTCACTATGTGATAAGGTAGCGCAAGCGTGCCGTTTTATCAACTGGTTTTGCTGCACCGGGGACGGGGGGCCGGGAAACTGGATTGCTCAGACGGCCGGTCTCGTCAAATAAGCCAACTCCTGCCGTCACCGCCACTATTCCCCTTTGCCCTTGCGGTTCACGGCTTCATAGTGCTCTACCTGCTCCTGGAGCGAGAGCTTCCGCCTCTTGCACGACCCGCGGTCAAGGCAGAGGCGGCAGCGGTCGTCGCTACACCACTGGCAGAAGCCGCAGTCGGGGCAGGGATGCTTCTTTGCGGACTCTTCACCATTCACCATTCACCATTCACCGATTTTTCAGTAGACGAGGTTCCGCTGCGGCGCCGTCCCCGCCAGGATCTGGGCGAACGCCTTCCCCTGGTCGGCGTTGATCAGCAGATAGCGCGGCAGCTTCATGACGTTCTCCCCGGCGGTGGCATGGCGCCGCTCGATGGTGAAGGTGGCGGCATAGCCCCCCTCCGCCGCCTTCTTCAGCAGGTAATCGTCATAAATCCCGAACGGCCAGGCGAGCATCTCCACCCGCACCCCCAGCTCCTTCTCGATCTTTGCCTTCGACTTGCCGAGCTGCATCGCCACCGACTTCTCGAACTCCGCCGGCTGCATCTTGCGCCGGTCCTTCTTGAAATTGGGGTGCCAGTAGGTGTGCCCCTGGAAGTCGAACAGCCCGCTCTTCTTCAGCTCGCGGAGCTGGTCCCAGGTCATGGCATACTTGGCGTTGGAGATGGCGGAGGGGTAGATGAAGACCGTCACCGGGACGTTGTACTTTTTCGCCAGGGGGAGCATGTCGGTATAGACCGACTTGTGGGCGTCATCCTCGACGATCACCACCGACTTGGCCGGAGGCGGGGGGCCTTTCTTCAGGTAGTAATCAACCAGCCGGCGCAGGGGGATGACGGTATAGCCGTTCTCCCTGAGATACCTCAGGTGGGATTCGAACACCGGGGTGGTGATGGTCATCCCGTCGGCGACGGTGGGGCCGAAGCGGTGATACAGGAGGATCGGCACGTTCACCCCCTGGCTCAGGAGGGGTGGGTTCTTCTTGATCTCCTGCGGTGCGGCATGGGACAGGGAAACTGTAACGAGGGTGAGCAAAAGGAGCAGGAACAGGCGGAATTTCATGCGGGGAAAACCTCCGGAAAATGTCATCTGGGGTATTGTATAACAGAATTCTCCCCGGGAGGAAACAGCTAATGAGGAGAGAGCGCACCATAAAAAAAGGCCTGCTTGCGCAGGCCCGAAACGTGGGGGTTTGCCTCTGCCTCAATAGCCCTCATCCAGCTCGTACCTGTCATAGCGCGGCTCGTACCGGTAGCGGGGTCGGTCGTAGCGGCCCCGGTCACAGATGACGACGATCTTCTTGCTGACGAGCCGGCCGTCCACGTAGGTCAACTCCCGCACCCTCCGGCAGCGCCTCTCCTCGTCATAGCCGAGGGGCTCCGCATGATAACGGACCCGCCTGTCCTCGGTAAAGTACTCCACCGGCCGCTCCGCATAGGCGGCCTCCCGCGCCCCCTGGAGCGAGATGTCGGCAATGGTGGCGCCGGCGATGGCGCCGAGGGTAGCGCCGATGATCCCCCCCCGCCAGGGGTTACGCGCATCCAGGATGGCCCCGGCGATCCCCCCCATGGCCCCCCCGGCGGTGGCCCCCGGCTGCTGATGCGGCAGGCAACCCGCCAGGGCAAGGGTCAGGGCCGTAACGACCATGATCGATTTCATCAATTCTCTCGACATACCGTTTCCCCCTTTTCCGCATGATGCCACAATAATACCACTATCCCCTCACTTTTCCACCGACCGCTGGCCGATCCCGGCCATCTCCCATGCCTGCCTCTGACGGCGCCATCAGGCACAGAAAAAACTTGTCAAACAAATTAAATTTATATTAATATGTAATTCTAATTTCAAGGAGGCGCCCATGGTTGTCCGGACAGATCTGTCCCAGTCATCCCATGACAGAATGATCAAGCAACTCGCGGAGCAGCTGATCTCGAAGAAGTTCCGCGACGTGCGGGCCGACCACCCCGATTTTCCCGAAAAGCCCGCCCGGATCACCATGCGGAAAACGGGCTCCGGGCAGGTACCCGATGTCACGGCCACCGGCATCCAGATGGTCCTCTTCGAAGTGGAGACAGACGACACCATCCACGACCCCCATACCAAGGAACAGTGGGAGCTGTTCGCCTCCTATGCGGACCGGCATATGGCCGATTTCTGGGTTGTGGTGCCCAAGGCTAGCAGGGATGAAGCAGTGGAAAGGATGACAAAACTGGGGCTTAATGCCAAGGTGATGGGGATCTGAACAAGGCCGTAAAATTTTACAACGTCAGATTTGAGATGATACCAAGGCCGCTTTGTATCTACCGGTAATGCCGCTCTCCGAAGATGGCCGACCCGACCCTGACCAGGGTGGCCCCCTCCTCGATCGCTACCTCGAAATCGCCCGACATGCCCATGGACAACTCCACCATCTCCACCCCGGCCAATCCCTCGGCGGCAATCGCAGCGGCGAGCCTTTGCAATTCGCGGAAGTAGGGGCGCGCCCCTTCCGGGTCGTCAAAGAACGGCGGCATGGTCATCAACCCCCGCACCCGCAGATGGGGGAGTCGGGCAACGGCGGAGGCCAGGGCCAGAAGCTCTTCCACGGTGGTGCCGCACTTGCTCGCCTCGCAGGCGATGTTCACCTGGATCAGGACATCGCAGACCCCCCCCAGCCTTCCCCACTGCCGATCGATCTCCTGGGCCAGGGAGAGCCGGTCAACCGAATGGACCATGGTCACCAGGCCGGCGACCTGCTTCACCTTGTTGCTCTGCAGATGGCCGATGAAATGCCACTCAACGCGCTCCTTCACCTCAACCGCCTTGGCCGCCAGCTCCTGCACGTAGTTCTCGCCGAACAGCCTCTGGCCGCCCAGAGCCGCCGCGGATACCAGCGCGGCCGGCTGGGTCTTGGAGACCGCCACCAGGCGCACCGTAGCCGGATCGCGGCCGGCACGCAGGGCGGCGGCTTTAATTCTCTCCTCGATTATTTTCAGATTGTCGGCTATGGACATAAAACACCAAGAGCTGGATTAGCCACAGAGTACACAGAGATCACCGAGAAAAACAAAAAACACCGAATGTGAAAATCTGTGAAACCTGCCTCTGTTTTTTAGCTGCAAGCCCGTCTTTTCTCTGTGCTCTCTGTGACCTCTGTGGCGGAAAGAGGTTATCCTATCGCCCCGATCCGCCGCAGCGCCTCCACCACCTCGCACAGCGGCAGCCCCACCACATTGGTGTACGAGCCGTCGATCCGCTGCACCATGTGGGCCGCCCCCCCCTGGATGGCGTAGGCGCCCGCCTTGTCGAAGGGGCAGCCGGTCGCGATGTAGGCCGAGATCTCCTCGGGGTAGAGGTGCTTGAAATAGACCCTGGTGGTCACCGCCTCGGATATGGCGTCACCCCGCTCTCTGTCGAAGATGGCGTAACCGGTGATCACCGAGTGGGGAACACCGGAGAGCTTGAACAGCATCCGGGCCGCATCGGCAGCGTCCTTCGGCTTCCCCATGATCTCCCCGTCGCAGACCACCACGGTATCGGCGCCGATGAAGAACCGTCCCGCCACCCTGGCGGCCACGTCCATCGCCTTCTCCCGGGCGAGCCTGACCACGTGGTCCGGCGGTGTCTCCCCGGGGAGGGGTTCTTCCGGGATATTGCCGGCAAACACCTCGAATTCCACCCCGGCCGAGGCCAAGAGCTCGGCCCGCCGGGGGGACGCGGAGGCGAGGATTATCTTAGCCTTTTCCCGCTCCATCCTTTTCCTTCCTTTCCTGCACTTTTTGCTCGTACCGCTCCCTGAGTCGCTCCTGCTCCTCCCAGTGCTTCTTCCAGTCCTTTTTCTTGACGAGGTAGAGGATCACCGAACCGCCGATGATCATCACCCCCCAGAACAGCTGGATCGCCTCGCCGGTGACGATCCCCGACACCAGGGAGGCGATCCCCATCAGGAGGAGGAACACCTCGATCGACAGCAGCCGGCCGATGACCGAGATCTCCTGTTTTTCCT
>JAMPXD010000225.1 GCA_023701365.1 Geobacteraceae bacterium | reverse complement strand
AATCGAGCCCCAGATGGTTTGCCGCATAGAGCCCTGAAACCGGATTGGCAGTTGCGCTATAGGAAGTTGTATTATAGGAATCAAGCAAGGGCTGGAGTTTGTTCTGGATATCGGCTATCGCTTTGGCGAGATTTGCAGCAATCGTCTGCATCGTCGCAGCAGGCGGGGCTGAGTAGAGAGTCGCCAAATCAGCGCGACCAGCGGCGTTTGCCACCGCAAGTTTTGTGAACGGGTTGATGTTTGCGATGCCAGGGCCGGCAGAAAATGAGTACAAGTAATAATTGGTGCCGCCAGCCGTCCCCTGAGCCTTTAAGATGAAAGGCGGCTTCAGGCCGTCAACATTGAAAGAAAAGGAGCCGTCGGCGGCAATTGTGTCCGACAATTCATTGGCAGGACTCGACGAATCTTTGAGCTTCACCGTACCGTTCAGCGGTACTCCCGCCGCAGCCACACCGGATACCGTGCTGACCACAACGGCTGCCGTGCCGGCCCCGCCTTCTCCGCTGCCGCACCCTGCAATAAGCAGAAGAATCGGCGCAACCAGTATTGCCATTAATCCTAGCCCTTTTTTCATTCGCCATAACCCCCTAATCGAAATAGGAACGCATATAAATTGCGGCACTGAGTGAACTGGGTAAACTGCCCCGTCCCATGCGAGACGCCGGTTCATGCCGGCTTGTCATGCCCTAAACACAATCATCTATAATTAAATTGGTTTTACGGTCCGTATACACTTTATAGGTGCATTTGTCCAGCGAAATTTTACACTCCATACATGCTATGAAACCCGTAAAGTTCCTTGTATATGATTTGCCATGCAAACGAAAAAGATAATCACCAGCAGGGCCATGGGCGAAAAGATCAAATTTCGGCGGCAGCAACTCGGCATCTCCCAGGAACGGTTAGCCGAGATACTGGATGTATCGTATCAGCAAGTGCAGCGCTATGAAAACGGGACCAACAGGCTCAACGTGGAAAATATCCAACTGATCGCGCAAGCCCTGGACGTTCCGATCACCTTCTTTTTCAGAACCGACTACGAAGAAAATATCGCCGAGCCCTCCATACCCTATGCGCCGCTCCCCGAAGAAAGAACTCTCCTCAAGTATTTCAAGAAAATTGAGAACAATACCGACAGGCTGCTGGTCATCAACGTCGCCCGCCTTGCAGCAAAGAAGCAACCGTAAACATCATGCAGGCATGCAGCTTGGATGCCCATCGAAACCTACCGACCGGGGAAGCGCCATCCTCCACCTCGGCATGTCCGGGAGCCTCCGCCTCGTCACTGCCGCCACCCCGCCGGGGACAATCCTACGCTGATCGCCGTCATGGTATTTCAGCAGACCGACGTTCAGCGCTTCGACGAGCAGGAGATCCATGGCGAAGTGGACAGTATTTAGGTGGCATATCCAAGCAGCTCGTCACAGATTACCGTTCCCGCCGTTCTGGTATACTTGAACCGGACCCACGGTCAAGCCTGTTAAGCCGATAAACCGCCGCTACTCAATACAACGCCGCGATAACACAATCCAAATCAAGTGAACTCCCTTCGGATTTTCCGATTGCCAAAAAGGAATCAAAGTGGTAACTTCTGGGAATATATAGGAAAAGGGGGTAAACATGCACGGGATGAAAGAAATAACACAGGAAGCAGAGTCTCTTCCTGTTGAAGAAAGGGCGATGATTATCGATTCTCTGCTTCGGACGCTCAATCCCCCCGACGCGGAAATCGATAAAGAATGGCTGACCGTTGCCAAACGCAGGCTCGCCGAGTTACGATCCGGTAGCGCGAACCCTGTTCCGGGAGATGAGGTATTTTCCAAAATTCGAAGGCGCTTTGAGGCATGACATTCTCATTAATGGCTTACCAAGTGGGGGCCTGAAGATGACCGACCTGCCGGTGCACGGTGAAACATATGGGACCCGGAAAAAAAGCCTGCTAGCCGCAGGCTTTTTGCTTTCCATGTCGAGCATGGCATGTCATATCAGACTTGGGCTTCGGAGGGATGCATGATGCTTTGATCGTGACGGATTTGACAGCCCTGGAAAAGGACATTTGAGGCATGCCTGAACTACCTGAAGTAGAAACGACCCGCCGCGCCATCGCGCCCTACCTGGAAGGGAGGCGGGTAGTCGGGGTGGTCGTCCGCACCCCTCGCCTGCGCCGGCCTGTTCCAGCCGACCTGCAAGCCGAGCTTCCCGGCCGGACCATCCGGAGAGTGGAGCGGCGCGGCAAATATCTGCTGCTCCGCACCGACCGTGGCAGCGCCATCCTCCACCTCGGCATGTCCGGGAGCCTCCGCCTCGTCGCTGCTGCCACCCCGCCGGGGAAGCACGACCACCTCGACATCGTCCTGGCGGACGGCCTTAGCCTGCGCCTCACAGACCCGCGCCGGTTCGGCCTGGTCCTCTGGACTGCTGACGACCCGTTAAAGCACCCGCTCCTGGCTGATCTCGGTCCGGAACCGCTGGGAGATCAATTCGACGGAGGCTACCTGTTCCGGGCCAGCCGCGGCCGCGCCAGGGCGGTCAAGCAGTTCATCATGGACGGCGCGGTGGTGGCCGGGGTCGGCAACATTTACGCCAACGACGCCCTGTTCCGCGCCGGCATCCGCCCCGACAGCCCCGCCGGCGAGTTGTCCCGTCCCCGCTGCACCCGCCTCGCCGCCGCCATCAGGGAGGTGCTCGCCGAGGCGATCGCCCGGGGAGATGCCACCCTGGATACATTCCTCGAAGGGCACGGCACAGCCGGCTGGTTCACGATCAAGCCCGATGTCTACGGCCGGGAAGACGAACCCTGCCCCCGCTGCGGCGCGCCGATCTGCTCGACCCGCCAGGGGGGCCGCACCACCTATTTCTGCCGGCGCTGCCAGCGTTAACTGACGGGTAATTTGCCGTTCCCGCCGTTCTGGTATACTTGAACCCATGACCAGCGACCGGAAAATCCCCCTCGCCATCCTCCTCTGCTCGTCGGCCTCCCTCGCCTACGAGGTGGCTCTCACCCGGATCTTCTCCATCTCCCTCTGGTACCACTACGCCTTCATGATCATCGGCATCGCCATGCTCGGCTTCGCCGCCAGCGGCACGGCCCTGGCACTCCAGCCGCGCCTCAGGGAGATGGGGAAGCTCGGGCCTTATGCCCTCCTGCTCGGCATCGCCATCCCCGCCAGCTATCTCCTGGCCAACCAGGTTCCCTTCGACCCGGTGCGGCTCTCCTGGGAAAAGAGCCAGTTTTTCCATCTCGCCCTCTACTACCTGATCCTGGCGCTGCCGTTCTTCTGTACCGGCCTGGTGGTCGCCACCGCGTTCGCCGTGCAGAGCGGCCGGTCCGGGCTTTTCTACGGGGCCGACCTGTTAGGGGCCGGCCTCGGCTCCATGGGGGTGCTGTTTCTCCTCGGGGTGGCGGCGCCCGAGCGGGCAGTGTTCGTCATCGCCGCCGCGCCCCTTGCCGCCGCCTGGGCACTGGGCGGAACCGGGATCAGGTCCTTTACCCTGCTCCTGATCGGGCTCGACCTGTTGCTCTTCCTCAGCCCCCCCGGCTTTGCGGAGCTCCGCATCTCCCCCTACAAGGGACTAAAGGCGGCGCTTCGCTACCCCGGCGCCGCACTGCTCAAGACCTATCACACCCCCTTTGCCAGGATCGACACCTTCGAGAGCCCGGCGGTCCGGTTCGCCCCGGGGCTCTCCCTCGGCTACCTCGACCCCCTCCCCCGGCAGATCGGCCTGGCGACCGACGCCGGGGAGATCAGCGCCGTCACCGCGGCCGGCGACCCCGCCAGCCTCGCCTTCCTCGACTACCTCCCCTCCGCCCTCCCCTACTACATCGGCGGGAGGGAAAGGGTATTGACCATCGACCCGCAGGGGGGGCTCCAGGCGCTGGTGGCGCGCCGGTTCGGGGCCGAATACCTGGTGAAGGCGGAAACCGATCCCGCCATCGTCGCGGTCATCCGCCGGGACTGGGGGGAATTCTCCGGCAATATCTATGACGGCCGCACCGTCACCGGGCTCGCCAGGTCGTGGCTGGCGGGGACCGGGGACAAATTCGACATCATCGACATCTCCCTCCAGGGGACCGAGCCGTACGGCTCGTTCGGCATCGCCGAGGAGTACCGCTTCACGGTGGAGGCGTTCACCGAGTATCTGCGCCATCTGGAGGGAGACGGCATGCTGGCGGTCAATCTCTACATCATCCCGCCCCCCAGGACCGAATTCCGCCTCCTCGCCACCATGGCGCAGGCCCTGGCGGAGCTGGGGGTAGCGGAGCCGGCGCGCCACATGGCAGCCGTCAGGAGCTGGGGGAGCCTCTGCATCCTGGCCAAGAGGAGCCCCCTGACCGCCGCCGACACGGAGGGGATCAGGCGGTTCGCCAGGGAACGGCGCTTCGACCCGCTCTGGTTTCCCGGGCTCACCGCGGCGGAGGCCAGCGTCTATGTGAAGAGCCGGGGCACCGACTACTTCCGGGCGTTTGCCGCCATCCTCGACCCGGCGCAGAGGGAGCGGTTCCTGGCGGATTACCTCTTCGACGTCGCGCCGGTGAGGGACGACCGCCCCTTTTTCCGCTACTTCCTGAAGCTCCCGCGGAGCGCCGAGATCTACCGGATCATGGGGGGAAAATGGCAGTTCTTCCTGGAGGAGGGGTACATCGTCCCGGCGGTATTGGTCCAGGTGGCGGTCCTGGGGCTCCCCCTCCTGCTGCTCCCGCTCCTCGCCGGCAGGAGGGAAAGGAACAGCGGCGCACCGGGGAGGCGGCTCCTCCCCTCCTTCGCCCTCCTCGGCCTCGGCTTCATGTTGGTGGAGACCGCCCTGATCCAGAAGATCATCCTCCCCCTGGAGCACCCCTCCTACGCCGTGGCTACGGCGCTCGCCTCGCTCCTGGTCAGCTCCGGGATCGGCAGCCTGATGAGCAGCCGCTTCGCCCCCCTGCGGAGCCACCTGGTCCCGGCGGCCATCGCCCTCCTGATCGTGATCTACAGCTTCACCCTGCCGGCCCTGTCCGCCGCCATTGCACCGGCAGCGCTGCCGGCCAAGGTATTGCTGGTCTTTCTGGCGCTCCTCCCGCTCGGGCTCCTGATGGGGATCCCCTTTCCCGTCGTGATCCAGCGCCTCGGCCTCGTCGATCCACTCCTGATCCCCTCGGCCTGGGCGATCAACGGCACCCTGTCGGTCCTGGCACCGCTGCTGGCCATCATGACCGCCACGGCCTTCGGCTTCGTCTCCGTCTTCTGGGTGGGGGCGAGTTGCTATCTCCTGGTCTGTCTCAACCTGCGCGCTTTCGCGCGAGGCAATGGGCACTAGGCACCAAGCAATGGGCAATGGAACGCGTGTCATGACTTTTGCCTATCGCCTCGTGCCTAGTGCCTCGTACCTTGCTTCTTCTGCGCCTCGCCAGTCATCGGCACGAAGGCGACCCCTCCCAGCTCCTCGACGCTCAGCTCCCCCCCCTTCTTCGTCACCAGGGTGAGGGTCTGGGAGAAGGTGGTGCTCCCGAGGGGGAGGATCAGCCGCCCCCCTTCCTTCAGCTGGCGGATCAGGGGGGGCGGGATGTGATT
>JAMPXD010000032.1 GCA_023701365.1 Geobacteraceae bacterium | reverse complement strand
GCATAGGTAGTGCCTGAACCGCCGAAGGGATCGAAGACAATATCTCCCTCCTCCGATGCCATCTCGACGATCCTGTCCAGCAGCTTGATGGACAGCTCGTTGGCCCCCTCCCTCTTCTTGTATTTCGAGAGAGAGGCAGGAGGGTCAGGTCTACATTCTACAGAAAATGAGAATAGTCCTCGTTGCAACGCCTGACTTTAAAACAGCTTTCTTTGCTTTTCCGCAAGATCCTCAGCCTTCCTCTCCCGCACGCTTTCCGGCGTCCACAACCCCTTCTTGATCCTTGCCGCAAGCACATCGTCAGCCATGAGACGGTTCAGCTTTAGCCTCAACTCCTCCAGTCGTCCTGCCTCCTGATCGAGTTCGGCAAACCGCCGGATGATGTCATCCGGAGGGCCAATCTCCACTCCAATCCACCGCCTCTTTTTGATCTCCGCAACGGCATAGGTAGTGCCTGAACCGCCGAAGGGATCGAAGACAATATCTCCCTCCTCCGATGCCATCTCGACGATCCTGTCCAGCAGCTTGATGGACAGCTCGTTGGCCCCCTCCCTCTTCTTGTATTTCGAGTGCCTCACCGGCGGGATGTCGTACCAGACATCGGTAAGGTTTATCCCGTCAGGATTCATCTTGTCCTTGTAGCCGCCATAATCCTTCAAATCGGTAAAGCACTTCGGACAAATCTCCATCGGCAGACGGTCCGGGTGGAAGGCATTGGGCTTGTCGCCCTTGCAGTAGTAGAGCAGGGAATAATGGGAAGGATAGAGCCTCCCCTGAATCGGCAGGGAATACTTGATATCCACCCCGATCCAGTGCCGGAAAGTGAGCAGGCCGTTCAAAAAATCGGAAAAAGTGGTATTCCATTTCGGCAGGTTCCAGAGGAAAAAGCTGCCGCCCGGTTTCAGGATACGGACGCACTCCCCAAGCCACTCCTCACACCAAGCGATGTACTGCTGCTCCTTCAGGTTGTCGTCGATTCCCGACGGATAAAGCTTCTTCAGGTTAAAGGGGGGGTCCGCGAAGATCAGGTCAACCGAATCACTCTCGATGGTTTTCATGACCTCGATGCAATCGCCCTGATAGAGCCTGCCGAACGGAGTCTCTAAAACCTGCTTCGGCATCTGCAGGACATTGCTTTCCTTCGGCAACTCACCCTCGATGAGCGTGTAAAGCTCGCCCGAATGCCGCTGCAGCAAAGCCCGCAAGCCGTGATCAAACAGCCCCATTTCCAGCTTCAGTTGCGTAGCGCTCTTGCCGGATACCAGGCAGATACGTTGCAGATCCTTGCCGGAGGGGAGAATGTTTCGCTCGTTGTAATATTTCAGCCGATCAGCAGGGACGCCGGTGGAGGAAGAAAAAGCGATCAGAGAGGCTCTGTCGTCGGCGGCAATCCCTACAGCCTTATAGAAATGGGACATCTCGTTCATAACCGCTCCCCAACAATGCAGGTTTTCATGAATAATTATACTTTTTGTTGCCTATAGTCAACAGATATATTGCTTTTAACGTGCTACCTTGTGCCCGGAGGTTCGAGATGACCCTTGAGACAGCATTTGGCCAAGTGATCCGGGATTTTCGGAAGGCAAAAAAATTATCCCAGGAAAAACTCGCCTTCGAAAGCGGCCTCGACCGAACCTTTATTTCCCTGCTCGAATGCGGCCGGAAACAACCCTCCCTCGTCACCATTTTCCAACTCGCAAAGGCCCTGCAAATCCCGCCTTCGCGAATTATCGCGTCAGTCGAGGAAAAGTGCAATGAAAATTCTCAGGATTGAATATCTCATCCGTAAAGGGCCGTTTTCCACCTCGGCGGAATTCGAAGAGCTCCTTGGTGAGATCAGGGACTCGATTCAGGCAGTTGCCTGGCCTCCGGGGAGCGACTCGTTCGTCATCAACCCGGTGAAACAGGCAAACGGTGTGAAGCCGATCAAGAACGGTTGCATGGAGCATCTCTACCGGCAGGGCTGGCGCCATGAAAAGCGGCTGAAGGTAACGGCGGACGTCGAGCCAGGCCCGGTAGACGCGGTAAAGACCGTTTCCGGAGGCCGGGAGTTCGTCCTGGAGTGGGAAACGGGCAACATTTCCTCAAGCCACCGGGCGCTGAACAAGGTGGCCGTCGGCCTTCTCGAAAGGATCATCATCGGAGGAGCGCTGATCGTCCCTTCGCGGGACATGTACAAATGGCTGACGGATCGGGTCGGCAACTATCGGGAGATCGAGCCGTATTTCCCGGTTTGGAAGAACCTTCAGATCGACGAGGGGGTCCTGCTGGTGATCGAGGTTGAACACGACGGCACCTCGGACCAGGTCCCGATCATTGCCAAGGGAATCGATGGCCGGGCAAGGAAGCCTAAGAAGAAAGCGACAAAGGCTCCGAAAGGCCGGAAGACCAAGGGAACGTTGAATTCTGCGAAAGAAAAATAGCGATTGTAGGGGAAGCATGGGGTCAGGTTAGACTTTCGGACATTCCACTACAGGCGAGACGGCAGACCAGTCTTGTCTATTTCCTATTTCCAGAACTCACCTTGTTTTAAAACAACTTCCTTTGCTTTTCCGTAAGATCCTCAGCCTTCCTCTCCCGAACGCTTTCCGGCGTCCACAACCCCTTCTTGATTCTTGCCGCAAGCACATCGTCAGCCATGAGCCGGTTCAGTTTTTGCCTCAAATCGTCCAGTCGCCCTGCCTCCTGAGCGAGCTCGGCAAATCGCCGGATGATGTCATCCGGAGGGCCTATCTCCACCCCGATCCACAGTAAAAAAACCTTACAAGCGATTTTCGCCACAGATAACTGCGGATAATTGCGGATGAAATCTGAACTACCATAAAGCTGCCACGGGTGACAGATGCTCTACGGCGCGCTCCTCGTCCTCTGTATGATGTACCGTCACCAGGGGCTTTTCGGCGAATACGCCTTCAGCGCCCATACGCCGGAAAGCAAAGAGGGAGCGGATGTCTGATTGATAATGTAAAAATCTCCTTGACCTGGTATCTAATAGTGATACTATGCACGTTATGAGTGCAAAACACCGCGAAACCCTTCAGGCCATCTTTGAAGACCCGGTAAAGGCAAACATCCTCTGGGCAGATATCGAAGCGCTCTTTCTTTCACTTGGCGCCGAACGGGATGAGGGGAGCGGTTCCCGCATTCGATTCTACCTGAACGGCATACGGGCCACCTTTCACCGGCCCCATCCGCGCAAAGAGACCGACCGGGGGGCGGTGAAATCGGTACGCAAATTTTTGTCAGAAGCGGGGGTACGTCCATGATGGAATACAAAGGGTATATTGGCCATGTGGAGTTCGATGACGAAGCGGAAATCTTCCACGGTGAGGTAATCAATACCCGCGACGTCATAACATTCCAAGGCACGACCGTTGACGAGATCAAACAGGCGTTCCGGGATTCCGTGGAAGACTACCTCGACTACTGCGCTAAACTCGGCCAGGAGCCCGAGAAGCCCTTCACCGGCAAATTCATGCTGAGAATCCCTCCCGACCTGCACCGCAAAATTTATGTCGCCGCCAAGCAGTCCGGGGAAAGCATCAATGCCTGGATCAAGGAACAACTTGCCCACAGCGTGGAACGGGTATGTTAAGGAGGAGTGAAAGAAGCCCAGGGTAGGGCAATGCGATCCTTCACCACGGTTTCAATGACGAGAATATCGACATCACTGTCCTCACGCGCTTCTTTCCGGGCGTGAGAGCCAAAGAGGATGATTTTTTTCGGATGGGCACTTTCCTTGAGCAGTTCGGTTGCCCTGTCCAGAAGAGCCTGATCGATCATGGCACAACTCCATGGATGAAAGATATGGCGGGATGATTTCTGGCATTATACAGGAATAATTGGGAAGATCAGCAGGTTAGGTGCTGAGTGCCACGACATGTGGACGAAGGCTCCCTCCGTGTTGACAAAACCGACCCTCGTTGTTACCTTATCAGGAATTCCCATTTTGGAGGTAGGTATGGAAACCATTTCTCTACGACTTCTGAAACCGCTGGCGGCCGCGCTCTGTCTCATGCTCTTCACTGCGGGGGGCGCTTGCGCCAAGACGGTGGCTCCGGACTTCGTCGAGCTTGCCGCAAGGCTGAAACCGGCCGTGGTCAACATCAGCACCGCCAGGACCGTTGCCCCCCAGAAAAAGCACCAGAGAGCACCGAGCCCGTTCGGCTCCGACCCTTTTCAGGACTTCTTCGAGCGCTTCTTCGAGGACCTCCCCCAGCGCTCCTACAAACAGAAGAGCCTCGGTTCCGGGTTCATCATCAGTGACGAGGGCTATATCCTCACCAACAACCATGTGGTGAGCGGCGCCGACGAGATCAAGGTGAAACTTGCCGACGGCAGGGAGTTCAAGGCGGAGATCAAGGGGAGGGACGAGAAGCTCGACCTGGCCCTCCTCAAGATCGAGGGGAAGGACCATTTCCCCGTGGCAACCCTCGGTGACAGCGACGCGATCAAGGTGGGGGAATGGGTGATGGCGATCGGCAATCCGTTCGGTCTCCAGCAGACCGTCACCGCCGGGATCATCAGCGCCAAGGGGCGGGTGATCGGCAGCGGCCCCTATGACGATTTCCTCCAGACCGATGCCTCGATCAACCCGGGCAACTCGGGGGGGCCGCTGTTCAACGCGAACGGCGAAGTGATCGGGGTCAATACCGCCATAGTGGCCGGCGGCCAGGGGATCGGCTTTGCCATCCCGATCAACATGGCGAAGAGCATAATCACCCAATTGAGGGAAAAGGGGAAGGTGACCAGGGGGTGGATCGGGGTCGCCATCCAGACCGTGACGCCGGAACTCGCCCAGTCGTTCGGGCTGGAGGGGGAAAAGGGTGCCCTGGTTTCCGAGGTGGTCAAGGATGGCCCCGCTGACCATGCCGGCATCAAGAGCGGTGACATCATCCTGGAGTTTGACGACAAGACGGTTCACGAGATGAACGAGCTCCCCCGCCTGGTTGCCGCCACCCCGGTCGGCAAGAAGGTCGCAGTAAAGGTCCTCCGTGACGGCAAGGAGCTGGAGGTGCCGGTGACCGTCGATCTCCTCAAGGACAAGGAGGAAGAGGCGGCGGCCCAGGAACCCGACAAGCTGGGGATGACCGTCGGCGCGCTGACCAGGGAACTGGCGGAGAAAATGGGGATCGGCGAGACCAGGGGCGTTATCGTCATGGAAGTCAAGCCGGGGAGCATTGCCGGGGAGGCGGGGATCGCCAGGGGGGATATCGTAAGAGAGGTAAACGGCAAGAAGGTGGGAAGCGTGGAGGAGTATGAAAGTGCCATTGCCGCCCGCAAGAAGGGGGGGGTGGTGAGGCTGCTGCTGCGCCGTGGCGACAGCTCGCTGTTTGTCGCCCTCAAGCTCGATTAGCCTGCGGCGGCAGGTTTGCACGCAAAAAGAGGTGGCGCACAGACGCCACCTCTTTTTGCGTGCGGCAAGTCATGTCGGGCCGGGCTTGAGGGAGAAAAAAGAGTCGGGGATTTTGACTTGGCTCAAGGAAAGGAAGGTTTGGGTCTGCTACTGTCTCCCCGGACACAAAGTTGTCCGGGGAGGAAAAGCGCGGTGGAATTTTTCGTAATGGCTGTTGCAGGAATATGGGCGGGGGTAGTTGCACTGGCATTCTGTATGCCGACAACAAGGCGGTGATGCCGATACTTCCCCTCAGCCAGCGTCGTTTATGTACTGGAGGGCGTACTTCACGTAGTTTCCGGCGGATTTCCGCAGCCAGGCGATCTCGTCGGGGGTGAGGTCCCGCTTGTACTTGGCCGGGGCGCCGACCCAGAGGGTATGGGGGGGGATCACGGTCCCTTCGGTCACCAGGGAGCGGGCCCCGACCAGCGCACCCGCGCCGACCACCACCTTGTCCATGATGATCGCCTGCATCCCGATGAAGGCGCCGTTTTCGATGGTGCAGCCGTGCAGGGTGACGCTGTGTCCCACGGTCACGTCGTCCCCCAGGATGAGCGGCGCGCCGGGGTCGTCGGGGCCTTTCTTGTGGGTGACGTGGAGCATGGAGAGGTCCTGGATGTTGGTGCGGTCGCCGATCCGGATGAAGTTGACGTCGCCCCGGGCGACCACGTTGTACCAGATGCTGCTCTCTTTGCCGATCTGTACGTCGCCGATGATCACCGCGGTCTCGGCGATGAAGGCGGTGGGATCGATCTGGGGATGAACTCCCTGGAATGGCCTTATCATGGCGGCACCTTTATCAATGAATTTAGTAGGGGCGCCCCTTGTGGGTGCCCTTGTTTTGGGCGGGCACAAGACCCGCCCCTACACAAAACCGTCAGTCCCTCGGAATCGCCAGCATCCGGTCCAATGCCCTCTTCGCCGGCACCCTGACCTCCTCCGGCACCTTCACCACCGGCGCCATGGAAGTGAGGGCATCGCGGATGTCCTCCAGCGAGGTGAGCTTCATGTTGGGGCAGATGAGGGCCGGGGAGGCGAGGATGAACTCCTTGCCGGGGTTTTCCTTTTTCAGCCGGTAGAGGATCCCCGCCTCGGTGCCGATGATGAATTTCGTGGCGCTGCTCTCCCTGCAGAAGCCGTACATGCCGGTGGTCGAGCAGACGTGGTCCGCCAGGGCGACTACCTTCGGGTTGCACTCGGGATGGCAGACGAACAGGGCGTCCGGGTGCTCCTGTTTCAGGCGGACGACATCTTCCGCCTTGAGGCGCTCGTGGGTCGGGCAGTAGCCGTCCCAGAAGTGGAAGGTCTTGTCGGAGAAGCGGGCCACATAGCTCCCCAGGTTCCGGTCGGGGACGAAGATCACCTCGCTGCCGGGAATGGAGTCGACCACCTTCTGGGCATTGGCCGAGGTGCAGCAGATGTCGCTTTCCGCCTTGACCGCAGCCGAGGAGTTGACGTAGGTGACCACCGGCACTCCCGGATGCCTGGCTTTCAGCTCCAGGAGCCCCTCCACCGTGACCATGTCGGCCATCGGGCACCCCGCGTCGAGGCGGGGGAGGAGCACGGTCTTCTCCGGGGCGAGGATCGACGCCGACTCCGCCATGAAGTGAACGCCGCAGAAGACGATCACCTCCGCGGCAGTCCCGGCTGCCTCCATGGAGAGGGCAAGGGAGTCGCCGGTTATGTCAGCAATCTCCTGCACCTCGTCGCGCATGTAGTTATGGGCCAGCAGGACACCGTTGCGCTTCTGCAAAAGGGCCCGGATTTCCCGTTTTATCTCTTCACTGTACATGACACCCCACCCCTGCTCCGCTTATCGTTACCTTCTCGGGAGTAACGTATGGTGATATTAGACAATGTTCCGGTTGATGTCAAACGCTTTGCTGGGGAGAGGCACAACCTTGCTTGACATGGTCCGGCAAAACCTCTATTATTTCAACAGATGGTGAATTTCGCCGGGAAAATTGAGAGCGGTCCACCTTGCCGGTGCGGGTGGGCGACAACTGTGAGGTAATGTCAATGTTTGGAATCGGAATGCCGGAACTGATCGTCATCCTAGTCATCGCGCTCATCGTGATCGGCCCGCAAAAACTCCCCGACCTAGCCAGGTCCCTCGGCAAGGGGCTCGCCGAATTCAAGCGGGCCACCGAAGATTTCAAGCAGAGCGTCGAGGATGAAGCGAAGGCCGCCGACGAAAAGGAGCGGATAACCAAGGAAGTAGCGGCAAAGGAGACGGCGGAGGCCGGCATGGAAAAGGAAGCGGTCAAGGAGGAAGCGGCCAAGGAAAAGATCAAGGCCTGATCTGCCGGAAGAGATAACGGAAACGGAAAAGGCGGGGATGACCCCGCCTTTTCCGTTTAACCGCCATTGATATGGCTTGTTATTTGAGCTCCTTCAGCCTTTCCCTGGCGCTCTTCGCCTCATCGGCGGCAGGGAAGTCATCGACCAGTTTTTTGAACAGGTAGCGGGCACTTTTCACGTCCCCCAGTTCCCTGAAGGCCATTGCCTGTTTCAGCATTGCCGCCGCCACCTTTTCCTTCCCCGGGAAGTTCTTGATGACCTCCTGGAATTCCAGGACCGCCTGCTCGTATTTCTTTTCACTGTAATAGGTTTCCCCCAGCCAGTAGTGGGCATTGGCCACCAGCTCGTGGGCGGGGTAAAGGCCGATGAACTTGGTCAAGAGCTCCCGTGCCTTCTGGTGATCGCCGCTTCTGAATGTTTCCAGCCCCTTCTGATAGAGGGTCTCGGGGTTTTTCTCCGTTTCGGCGACCGCTGCCTTCTTCTGCTCCTCCAGCTCCTTTGCCAGTTTTGCCAGCCGCTCTTCGACTGCGGCGAGTCGGCGCACCATATCCTCCCGCAGCAGGGCCAGCTCGTCGGCGGGCTTTTTTGCCGCAATGGCCGCATCGTCGAGCTTGCCGGCCACTACCTGCATATCGACCTTCATTGCCTCGATATTCGCTTGGAGATCCGCAGCCCCCCTGCGGATGGTCTCCATGTCGGTCTGGAGTCCCTTCAGGTTCTTTTCCAGGCCGGCCTTGGTTTCGTTGCGGAGCGTTCCCAGCTCTTTTTCAACTTTGGGAAAGCGGGTTTTCAGTTCTTCCACATCAAAGCGGAGATAGTCCAGATCACTTTTGCTGGCGCAGCCAGCCAGGGCAACCAAAAAAAACAGGGATAGCCCTGCGTTGATTAACCTCATAATTTTAAACTCCAGGAAAACAGAGATGTTTTCAAAAAAGCAGGGGCGTATCGCGACACGCCCCTGCCGGCATTTATAGGGGTGCTGGTTACTTGGTGACGATGAACTCGGCCCGCCTGTTTTTGGCCCAGGCAGCCTCGTCGTGTCCCGGATCGGCCGGTTTTTCCTCGCCATAACTGATGAAGGAGAGCTGTGCTGCCGGTACCCCCAGGGTGACCAGATAGTTGAGCGCGGCCTTCGCCCGTTTTTCACCCAGTGCCAGGTTGTACTCATCGGAGCCGCGCTCGTCGCAGTGTCCCTCTATCTGGACCTTGGCGGCCGGGTTCTTCTTCCGGAGATAGTCGGCATTCTTGGCCAGGGTGTCACGGGCGGCCTGGGACAGGGCGAACGAATCGAAATCAAAGTAGACTTGTTCCAGGGCCGCCTCCGCTACGGTTTGCACCGGCTCCTGCAACGCCTCAGCCATGACGGTCGGGGCCGGCGCTGTTTCCTTCGGCAGTTCCCGTGCGGTCTCTGCCGGCGCCGCGGGCTTGGCCGGCGCCGTTTCAGCCGGGGTGGTTGCTGCAGGCATCGGCTCTTCTCCCCTGACCATTTCCTTCTTGGCGCAGCCGCCAGCCAAAAGCGCTCCGCAACAAAGAACCATGAACAATCCCAGCATCCCCTTACGCATCTCTCTGCTCCTTTTCGCTGTTGAATTGTGGATTTAAGGTGAGTCTGCCCGATGCCCCGCGAGAATCGTCCATATTATACATGAGATGGAGTCAATTTCAATGGGTTCTTGTCGGAAAAAAGCGGCCTGTTACCAGCGGGTCCAGGCCGGGTGGGAATCACTCCCCTTCCCCCGGGAAACCCGGGTCTGCCCTGTCCCGTCGGCCCTCATGACGTAAAGCGCTTCACGTCCCCCCCGCTTTGAGCTGAACACGATAAACCGGCCATCGGGGGACCAGCGCGGGTGTTCGTTGCTCCCTTCACTGGTGAGCTGACTGTCGTCGCTGCCGTCGGGGTTTATGGCGTAGATCTGGAACCCCCCGCCCTGCTGACGGCAGTAAGCGATCCGGTCCCCTTTCGGCGACCAGCGGGGGCTGACATTGTAACTGCCGCTGGTGGTGAGACGCCGCTCGTTTTTTCCGTCGGCATCCATGATGAAAACCTGCGGCTTCCCCAGCCGGTCGGAAACGAACGCAATGCGGGAGCCGTCCGGAGACCAGGCGGGTGAGACGTCGATGGTGCGGCCGTTGGTCAGCCTGGCCGCCTGCTTGCCGTACTTGTCGATGACGTAGATCTGGGAGTGGCCGTCCTTGCTCATGGCCAGGGCGATCCGGTTGCCGTCGGGTGCCCAGGCGCCGCCGATGTTTATCCCGCGGTGCGCGGAGATGCGGGCCTCGGCGCCGGTGAAGAGCTCCCTCCGGTAGAGGTCGGGATTCCCCCCCTTGTACGAGGTGAAGCTGATCTCCTTGCCGGAAGGGGAAAAATCGGGGTTGAGATTGATGGAGCGGTTGCCGGTCAGCCGCTGCACGGTGAAGCCGTCGTAATCCATCAGGTGGATTTCCTTGTTGCCGGTCACGGTGGAGACGTAGGCGACCTTGCCGCTGAAGGGGCCCGGTTCGCCGGTGACCACCCGCATTATCTCGTCCGAGAAGCTGTGCGCCATCCGGCGCAGCTCCTTGAGGTCGCCGGTATAGCGCTTTGCGGTGAGCTCCGTCTCTCTTGTCACGTCGTACAGCCTGCACTCGAGGACGAGGGTGCTGCCGGAAATGGAATAGCCGCTCTTCAGCAAAAGGGAGGCGCCGGACGATTTCCAGGGGGCGAAATCGAAGGTGCCCGGTCTTATGGCGCTTGACCCTTCGCCGGCCGGGGCCTCCTGAACGGCGAAAGGTCCCGCCAGGGTCATGTCGAACCGGAACAGCTCGGCAATCTCGCCGGCGACCGCCCTGTTCGCGCTCCCTGAGAGCGGCGCGGGCGGGGCGATGGCCAGCTGCAGCGCGCGGCCGCCGGGAGCCGTCACCTCGAGGTAGTCCTGCTGGGCCAGAACCGGGAGCGCCAGGAGGAGCGCCACGGTCAGCACCAAAAAAAACCTGGTCATTTCTTGCCTACCCCCTGCGGCCTGAAGACAAAGCCATGTTCGAACTGCCCGCCGCCGGGAGGGCGCCTGAACTCCCTTTCCGCGCGGGCAATCGCCCTGGCGACGGCGTCGTCGAACAGCCGGTCGTTGGAGCGCTGCTCATAACGCTGGTTGACAATCCGCCCGGTCCGGTCGATGGTGAGCCGGACGATGACCACCTTGCCGGGGTCGGTCCTGAAGGCGTCTTCTCTGCGGAAGGCGTCCTCCAGCCGCGACCGGACGTAGCTGGCATAATCGCTACCCGCTTCGGTTCCGGCAGCGCCGGGAATGCCGGCCGGTCCCTTGCCGTCGGCCCGTTTTCGCAAGGCCGCCAGGGCGGCCTCCTGGTGCCTGGCCGCGGCCTCCTGCTCCAGGCGGGCGATCCGCTCCTCGAATTCCCGGGCGGTTTCCGCGGGGTCCGTCTGCCTGGCTGGGGTGGCTGCCGTTGGCCTGGCGGGAGCTTTTGCCGGCAGGGTCATTCCCCGCGGCTGGGGCGGCGTGGGCGGGGGTGGGGCGGGCGAGCTGCTGGTTGCTCCCGGCGCCACGTCCGGCCTGCCGGCCTGCGGGCTGGCCACGGGGAGGTTCAGCAGGTCTACATAGTAAACCGGCGCTTCCTTGAAATGGGTGGATAAGCTGACTTGCAGGAGGAAAAACCAGATGGCCAGATGAACGACGGCGGAATAACAGACCATCGCCCCCAATGACCCGTTTTCTCGTTGTGGCTTGACCGGGCGGCTCATTTCCCCTGGGCGGGCTCCGTTACCATCCCGAGCCGTTCAATGCCCGCGCCCTTGATTTCCGCCATCACCTTGATCACTTCGCCGTACGGCACATCCTTGTCCGCCTTGAGGAAGACCTCTTTCTTGCTCCGCGTGGCGAACATCCCCGACAGTCTTGACCTGAGCTCGCCGCCGGGGATTTCGGAGCTGTTGATGAACAGCCTCCCCGACCTGTCGATGGAGACCACCACGGTCGTTTCCTGGGGAGTGAGGGCCTTGGTGTCCGCCTTCGGCAGATTGACCTGGACCCCCTGCTGCATCATCGGGGCGGTCACCATGAAGATGATCAACAACACCAGCATGACGTCGACAAACGGGGTGACGTTGATCTGCGACATTGCCTGGCGGTCGTTGCCGTTCCTGCTGCCGATTTCCATCCGACCCCCCTATTTCCCGGCGAACGTGCGATGCACGATGTTCAGGAACTCGGTCGAGAAGCTGTCCATCTCCGCGATCAGCACCCTGAGCTTGTTCTGGAAGTGGTTGTAGCCCATGACCGCCGGGATGGCGGCGACCAGACCGATGGCGGTGGCGATCAGCGCCTCGGCGATGCCGGGGGCCACGACCGCCAGGGAGGCAGAGCCGGTCTCCCCGATCCCCTTGAACGCGGTCATTATCCCCCAGACCGTGCCGAACAGGCCGATGAAGGGGGCGGTGGAGCCGGTGGTGGCGAGGAAGGTGAGGTATTTTTCCAGCCTGGTGATCTCCGAGGTGGTGGCCCGGCGCAGGGCCCGGGCGATATTGTCGATCCCCCCCAGCTCGGTGCTGAAGACGCCGGGCTCTTCCTTCTCCTCTCTCTTGGCCGCCAGCTTGGTGAGCTCGCCGTACCCCTCGTTGAAGAGGACGGTCAGGGGAGAGTTGGCGAACCGGTCGAGCTGCGCGTTGATGGCGTCAAAGCGCTTGGTCTTCCAGAAGAAGTCCATGAACCGCTCCGACTCGCGGTTGGCGCGGTGCACCTGCCTGAATTTGTAGAAGATGATGGCCCACGAGACCACCGAGAAGTAGAGAAGAATCAGCAGCACCAGTTTTACGACCAGGCCGGTCCCTAAGAAGAGTGACAAGGCTGTTACCTCCGATAATAATTTGTTGTCCGTGTATGGCCGTTATCGGCAGCTACCCAATAGATAAATATTCCTTACTCGGCGCATTAAGTCAACATGAATTTTCGTAAACGGGAAGGGGCTCACTCCTCAGTAACATGCCGGCTTTCTGTCCCTGAAGCAGGGAATCTGCTCCCGCCAGTTCGCCATGACCGAGAAGTCGAGGCTTGCCGCCGGCTCGCAGTTTTCGTACCCCCCCTCGGCGAGGATCTCCCCCTTGGGGCCGATGATCAGGCTGGCGCCGAAGAAGTCGAGCTTCCCCTGGACCCCGCAGCAGTTGGTGGCCACCAGGAACAGCTGGTTTTCCATGGCGCGCGCCCTGAGAAGCGTCCGCCAGTGCTCCTCCCGCGGCTTCGGCCACTCGCCCGGGACGACCAGGATTTCCGCCCCCTCCAGGGCCAGGCGGCGGGCCAGCTCCGGAAAGCGGAGGTCGTAGCAGATGAACACCCCGAGCCGGCCCACCGAGGTGTCGGCCACCAGCCAGGAGTCGCCGCCGGTGAAGGAGCGCTCCTCATTCATCAGGGAAAAGAGATGGATCTTCCGGTACTTACCGGCCAGCCGGCCCCGGTCGAGGAGGTAGGCGGTGTTGCAGACCTTCTCCCCGTCCGGCTCCGGCAGGCTCCCGACCAGCACCATGCCGTACTCGGCGGACAGGCGCCCCATCTCCTCCACCACCTCCGGAGTGCGCCGCGCCAGCTCCGGCAGTTCCCGGTAGTGGAAGCCGCAGCTCCATAGCTCGGGGAGCACCGCCAGTTGAACCCCCTCCCGTGCCAGCCGCGCCACGGCGCTGCGGACATGCTCCACGTTGGCGTCGATGTCGCCCAGCTTGATGTTGAACTGGACTGCGGCGGCCTTGATCTCGCGCTTCATACCCTGCCCTCCCGGCTCAATATGCCAGCAAACTGCACGGACCAGTTTAATAAGAAGTGGCTCTCTTTTCAACAAAAGATATTCGGCTTGGACTTTTCCGCACCATGTAGTACTAATATCGAATATATGGACATCTCCCTCTACATCCATTTCCCCTTCTGTCTGAGGAAATGCCTCTACTGCGACTTCAACTCCCTGGCAGGTTCAAGGATCGCGCCGGACGCCTATGTCGCTGCCGTGGTCCGGGAGATGGAGCTACGCGCGGAAAGGCTTCCAGCATCTGCCGCCGCCCCGACCCTCTACTTCGGCGGCGGCACCCCGTCCCTCATGGAGCCGGACCAGGTGGCGCGGCTGATCGAGGCGGCTGCGAAGCTTTTCGGCCTGATGGACGATGCCGAGGTGACCATCGAGGCGAACCCCGGCACCCTGACCTTGGAGAAGCTCGCCGGCTACCGGGCCGCCGGGGTGAACCGGCTGTCGCTCGGGGTGCAGTCGTTCAGCGACGAGATGCTCGTTTTTCTCGGGCGGGTGCACACGGCCCGGGAGGCGCTCGACTCCTTTGCGGCGGCGCGGGCCGCCGGCTTTGCCAACATCGGCATCGACCTGATCCATTCCGTCCCGGGCGAGACCCCGGCCGGCTGGCGGGAGGAGCTTGCGCAAGCGGTGCGGCTCGGGCCCGAGCATATCTCCGCCTATGCCCTGACCGTCGAGGAGGGGACCCCCTTTCATCTCCTGGAAAAGGAGGGGCAACTCCCCCTTCCCGACGAGGAGGAGGGGGTGGCGATGTTCCGGGATACCGCGGCATTGCTCCGGGCGGCGGGCTACGAGCATTACGAGATCTCCAACTTCGCCCGGCCGGGATTCCGTTCCCGCCACAACCAGCTCTACTGGCAAAGGGGGAACTGCCTCGGTTTCGGTGCCGGCGCCCATTCCTTTCTCCGCTCCCCCGCATATGGCGTGCGCTGGCGCAACTCCCTTTCTCCCGAGGCCTACTTGCAGGCAGTTTCCCGCGCCGTCCTCGCCGAGGAGGAGCTGACTCCCCTTGCGGAGCGGGACGCCATGGCGGAGTTCTTCTTTCTCGGCCTGCGGCTGCTGGACGGGGTGGCGCCGGCGCAGTTTTGCCGCGAGTTCGGCATTACCGTGGAGGAGGCCTACCCGGGAGTGCTGGCGCAACTCCTGGCCGAGGGGCTCGTCGAGACCCGGGAGGGTTTCGTCCGGCTAACCGGCAGAGGGCTTGACCTTGCCAATCAGGTGTTCGTGAGGTTTCTGTAGGAGCGTTCCGGCTGACCGGAAAGGGGCAATTTTTTCCGGAAATTCCTTGACAAGATGGGCAATTATTATTAGATTGGGTAAGGAAATTAGCACTCGAAGTTAGGGAGTGCTAAAATTTTTTGGGGCGCATATGCGGGATCTTCTGACGGAGCGAAGCAAGCAGATCCTCGAGGCGATCATCGAGGATTACATAGTGACCGCCGAACCGGTCGGGAGCCGGACGGTCAGCCGCAGCCATGGCCTCTCCCTGTCGCCGGCCACGGTCCGCAACGTCATGGCCGACCTGGAGGAGCTGGGTTTTCTCGCCTCTCCCCATACCTCGGCCGGCCGGGTCCCCACCGACAAGGCCTACCGCTTCTACGTCGACTCGCTCCTGGAGGTGCGCAATATCGCCAGGGAGGAGCAGGAAGAGATCCGCAAGCGCTGCAGCCTGGCCGGCAGGGACCCGGGTGAGGTGCTCAGGGAGACCAGCCGGATGCTCTCCTCCCTGTCCCACTACACGGGGATCGTGGTTGCCCCCCGTTTTACCGCCAACCTGTTCCGCCATATCGAATTCATCAAGCTGGGGGGGAGGCGGCTCCTCGCCATCCTGGTGACCCACAACGGCACCGTCCAGAACAAGGTCATCGAGACCGACGAGGAACTGCACGGAGCGGACCTCACCAGGATGTGCAACTATCTCAACCACCTGCTCCGGGGGCTCCCCATTGGCCGGGTGAAAGAGAAGCTCCTGGCAGAGATGCAGAGCGAAAAGGTCAGGTATGACGCGCTCCTGGCGCAGGCGCTCAGGCTCTCCCAGGAGAGCCTGAGCGAAACCAGCTCGGAGGTGTTCATCGGCGGGCAGGCGAACATCCTTGAACAACCCGAATTTGCCGACCTGACACGGATGAAGGAGATCTTCCGGGCCTTCGAGGAAAAGGGGCGGCTCCTGGGGCTCCTGGACCGCTGCATGGAGGCGGAGGGGATCCATATCTATATCGGCGCGGAGGCACACCTGAGCGAGATGGCGGGGATGAGCCTGATCACCGCCACCTACATGAGCGGCAAGGATACCCTCGGGGTGCTGGGGGTGATCGGTCCCACCAGGATGGGGTACGCCAAGGTGATTCCGATCGTCGATTATACGGCGCAGCTGGTGAGCAGGCTCCTTGAGGTGGACTAAGGCTTTTTCCCGGTTGTACCGGATATTTTCAAGATATGCAAAAAGGAGAACTACGGACGTGGATAAGAAAAAACATCATCCCCATCCGGGCGATGCGGAACATAACGACCAGCAGGCCGCTGCCGACGGCGGAGAACAGGGCGCGGCGCCTGCTCCGGAGTTGGAGGACCGGCTGAAGCAGCTGGAACAGGCCCTGGCTGCCAAGGAGGCCGAAGCTGCGGCTAACTGGGACAAGTTCGTCCGCGAGCGGGCCGACCTGGAGAACTACCGGAAACGAACGCAGAAGGAGAAGGAAGAGCTTCTCAAATACGGCAACGAGAGCCTGCTCCTGGAGATTCTGCCGGTCCTCGACAGCATGGAGCGCGCCCTGATCCACTCCTGCGAGGAGAGCCAGGCGGCGATCGTCGAGGGGGTCAGGCTCACCCACGGCATGCTCCTTTCGGCGCTGAAGAAGTTCGGCATCGTTCCCCTCGATGTTGCCCGGGGGACCTCGTTCGATCCGGCCCTGCACCACGCCGTGCACCAGCTGGAGAGCGACGAACTCCCCCCCAACACCATCGCCGAGGTGTTCCAGGGAGGATACTTGCTGAATGACCGGCTGCTGCGGGCGGCGATGGTCGTGGTGGCCGTTCCGAAGAAAAACGGCGCAGAGCAGTAAATATAATCGCCGTCCCCCTTGTTTTTAGCAGGGGGGATGCTTAGCTTTTGACAGAGACATTACCAAAGGAGGATTTTCCCATATGAGCAAAGTTATCGGAATCGACCTCGGCACCACCAACTCCTGCGTCGCCGTCATGGAGGGGGGGGAGCCGGTTGTCATAGCCAACGTCGAGGGGAGCCGCACCACCCCGTCGATGGTCGCCTTCGCCGAGAGCGGCGAGCGGCTGGTGGGGCAGCAGGCCAAGCGGCAGGCGGTCACCAACCCGGAGAACACCCTGTTCGCCATCAAGCGGCTGATTGGCCGCAAGTTCGACACCGACGTGGTGAAGCGGGACATCGCCATCTCCCCCTTCAAGATCGTCCGGGCCGACAACGGCGACGCCTGGGTGGAGGCGCGCGACAAGCGCTACTCCCCGCAGGAGGTCTCCGCCATGGTGCTGCAGAAGATGAAGCAGAGCGCCGAGAATTACCTGGGGGAGACCGTCACCGACGCGGTCATCACCGTCCCCGCCTATTTCGACGACTCCCAGCGCCAGGCGACCAAGGACGCGGGGAAGATAGCCGGCCTCAACGTGCTCCGGATCATCAACGAGCCGACCGCCGCGGCGCTCGCCTACGGCCTGGACCGGAAGAAGGAGGAGAAGATCGCGGTCTTCGACCTGGGGGGGGGGACCTTCGACATCTCCATCCTCGAGCTGGGGGAAGGGGTGTTCGAGGTGAAATCGACCAACGGCGACACCTTCCTCGGCGGTGAGGACTTCGACCAGAAGGTGATCGACTGGATCGCCGACGAGTTCAAGCGGGAGCAGGGGATCGACCTGAGAAAGGACAAGATGGCCCTCCAGCGTCTCAAGGAGGCGGCCGAGAAGGCCAAGTGCGAGCTCTCCACCTCCATGGAGACCGACATCAACCTTCCCTTCATCACCGCCGACGCCACCGGCCCCAAGCACCTCCAGATGAAGCTCTCCCGGGCCAAGCTGGAGCTCCTCTGCGCCGAGCTGATCGACAAGCTGGAAGGCCCCTGCCGGACCGCTCTGAAGGACGCCGGCCTCTCCCCCGCCGACATTGACGAGGTGATCCTGGTGGGGGGGATGACCAGGATGCCGGTGGTGCAGAAAAAGGTCCAGGATATCTTCGGCAAGGTTCCCAACAAGGGGGTCAACCCGGACGAGGTGGTGGCGATCGGCGCCGCCATCCAGGCCGGCGTGCTCCGGGGCGAGGTGAAGGATGTCCTGCTCCTCGACGTCACCCCCCTGTCGCTCGGGATCGAGACCCTCGGCGGGGTGATGACCAAGCTGATCGAGAAGAACACCACCATCCCCTGCAGAAAGAGCCAGGTCTTCTCCACCGCCAGCGACAACCAGCCGGCGGTCACCATCCATGTCCTCCAGGGGGAGCGGGAGATGGCCTCCGACAACAAGACGCTGGGCAACTTCGAGTTGACCGGCATCCCGCCGGCGCCCCGCGGCGTCCCCCAGGTCGAGGTGACCTTCGACATCGACGCCAACGGCATCGTCCACGTCTCCGCCAAGGACCTCGGCACCGGCAAGGAGCAGTCGATCAGGATCACCGCCTCCAGCGGCCTCTCCAAGGAGGAGATCGACAAGATGGTGCGCGATGCCGATGCCCACGCCGCGGAGGACAAGAAGAAGCGGGAGCTGATCGAGGCGAGAAACCACGCCGACAGCCTGGTGTACCAGACCGAGAAATCCCTCAAGGAGTTCGGCGACAAGATCGATGCCGCCGAGCGGAAGCGGATCGAGGACGCGGCGGCGGCCCTGAAGAAGGAGATGGAGGGGAACGACCTCGACGCCATCAAGAAGGCCTCCGACGAGCTGATGCAGGCCTCCCACAAGCTGGCCGAAGCGGTCTACGCCAAGGCCCAGCCCCACGAGGGGGAAGCGGGCGAACCCCCCAAAGAAGAAGGGAAGGGGGAGAAGGTGGTGGACGCCGAGTTCGAAGAGGTGAAGGAAGACAAAAAATAAGAAAAGCCGGCTAAGGGCTAAGGTAAGAATCAGGCTAAGGGCTAAGGGCTAAGGGTTAAGGGTGATACACCTTTATCCTTTAGCCTTATTCATATTATTGCCTTTAGCCTTTTGCCATTAGCCCTTCGCCCAAAAAGGATATGTATTTTGTCAAACGGCGAAAAGCGAGACTATTATGACATTCTCGGCGTCCACCGGAACGCCGCGGATACCGAGATAAAGAAGGCCTACCGGAAGCTGGCGGTCCAGTACCACCCCGACAAGAACCCCGGGGACAAGGAGGCCGAGGAGAACTTCAAGGAGCTCAGCGAGGCCTACGAGGTCCTCTCCGACCCCCAGAAGAGGGCACAGTACGACCAGTTCGGCCATGCCGGCCTCGGCGGCGGCGGTTTCTCAAGCGGCGGCTTCGGCGCGGGGAGCCCGTTCGGCGACATCTTCGGCGATATCTTCGGCGACATCTTCGGCGCCACCCGGCAGCGCGGCCGCGGCCGGCGGGGCGACGACCTCCGCTATGACCTGGAGCTCGCTTTCGAAGAGGCGGCTTTCGGCGTGGAGACCAAGATCGAGGTCCCTTATGCCAAAAGGTGCGGCAACTGCGGCGGGAGCGGCGCCAAGCCGGGGACCGAGCCGAAGGTCTGCCCCAACTGCCGCGGCGCCGGACAGGTCCGGTTCCAGCAGGGTTTCTTCAGCGTCAGCAAGACCTGTAGCCCCTGCGGCGGCGAAGGGAAGATAGTGGAGCACCCCTGCCCCGACTGTCGTGGCAGCGGCAGCCTTAGGGATACCAAAAGTCTGTCGGTGAAGATCCCCCCCGGGGTGGAGACCGGCAACAGGCTGAAACTCGCCAACGAAGGGGGGCAGGGGCTCAAGGGGGGACCCAACGGCGATCTCTACGTCTACATAGCGGTCCGGGAGCATCCTCTGTTCAAGCGGGAAGGGAACGACGTCATCTGCGAGATCCCGGTCAGCTTCACCCAGGCGGCGCTCGGCTGTGAGCTGGAGATCCCCACCCTGGACGGCAAGGTATCCATGAAGATCCCCGAAGGGAGCCAGTCCGGCAGGATCTTCCGGCTGCGCGGCAAGGGGGTCCCGGTCCTGCAGGGGTACGGCCGGGGGGACCAGCTGGCGATCGTCCGGGTGGAGACCCCCACCAACCTGACCAGGCGGCAGAAGGAGCTGCTGGAGGAGTTTGCCCGGGAGAGCGGCGAGGACGCCAATCCCCTGCGGAAAAACTTCTTCGAGAAGATGAAGGATATCCTGAGCTAAGCAGTTCCAGGGGGGGGCCGTGAACTTTGTCCGTCTGACGCTTCTGGCAGTTGCCGCTTTCCTCCTCCTCGCCCCGTCTTCTCTCACCCATGCCGGCGACGGTTACCAGGCGCGGGCCCTCCTGCTGCCGAACCGGGAGTACGGGGAGGCCCTCCTCCAGGGGATCAGGGAGGCCCGCAAAAGCGTGCTCTGCACCTTCTACCTGTTCAAGATAACCGACTCCAGGGGCAACCGGCCGGGGAGGATCGCCGAGGAACTGATCCGGGCGCGAAGTCGCGGCGTGGATGTCGCGGTCATCCTGGAGCGGGACAGCGGCAGGAAGGGGGACGGGCTGACCGGGGAGAACCGCCGGACCGCCGCCCTCCTCTCCCGCGGCGGGGTGAAGGTCTTCTTCGACTCCCCGGCGGTGGTCACCCATGTGAAGGCCGTGGTCATCGACGGCCGTCGTGTCTTCATGGGGAGCCACAACATGACCCAGGGAGCGCTCGCGCGCAACAACGAGCTGTCGCTCCTGATCGACTCCCCGGAGCTGGCGGCGGAGGTCACGACCTACCTGGACAGGCTGTGACGCGTTCCGGTTCCCGTCTCCCGGCCCCATTTTTTTTAACATTTTTTATTGCTTTTCTTTGCCATCCGGCATGATATAATTTCTCGTCGTCTTCCCTCTCCCCCTCCCCTCTCCCCCGGACAGCTATTTCACGACCGCGAAGGAACCCCATGGACCCCAGGGAAATCAAGAACCTCCTCAATAACCTGAAAAACGGCGACATCGACATCGATGACGTCCTGGAACGCCTGAAGCATCTCCCCTTCGAAGAGATCGGCTGCGCCACGGTGGACCATCACCGCGGGCTGCGCCAGGGGTTTCCCGAGGTGATCATGGGGGAGGGGAAGAGCGTCGGCCAGATCGAGCAGATCATTGCCGCCATGCTCGGCACGGGGAGCAACATCCTGGCGACCCGGCTCGACGAGGAGAAGGCCGCGCGGATCAGGCAGGGCTTTCCCACCTCCCTCTACCATGGCGACGCCCGC
The DNA here is from genome assembly GCA_023701365.1 of Geobacteraceae bacterium. Taxonomy (GTDB): domain Bacteria; phylum Desulfobacterota; class Desulfuromonadia; order Geobacterales; family Geobacteraceae; genus JAMPXD01. The sequence continues at coordinate 5,279 of JAMPXD010000032.1, read as the reverse complement.
TGCCTGACGATCGAGCAGAAGCCGGTGGAGCTGACCGGGAAGGGGAAGATCCTGGTGGTCTCGGCCGGCACCTCGGACATTCCGGTGGCGGCCGAGGCGGTGGTTACCGCCCGGATGATGGGGAACGAGGTGGCGCACCTCTACGACGTGGGGGTGGCGGGAATCCATCGGCTGCTGGCGCGCAAGGAAGAGCTGCTCGCGGCGGCGGTGATCATCGTCGTGGCGGGGATGGAGGGGGCGCTCCCCTCGGTCGTGGCGGGGCTGGTGGGGAAGCCGGTGATCGGGGTGCCGACCTCGGTGGGGTACGGCGCCTCGTTCGGCGGAATCTCGGCGCTGCTGGGGATGCTCAACTCCTGCGCCGCCGGGGTGACGGTGGTCAACATCGACAACGGCTTCGGGGCGGCCTACGCGGCCAGCCTGATCAATCGGAATGACTGAAGGCAGAAGTAAAAGCGGACCTTTTCCAGGCGACTTTCCTTCACTCTTCAGCCTGATATGCCTATACACCTAGAGTTAATATGAAAATTCTCTACTTCGACTGCTTTGCCGGGATCGCCGGCGACATGACCGTCGCCGCCCTCCTGGAGATGGGGGTTCCCCTGGAGCTCCTGGAGGAGCGGCTTGCCGCCCTCTCCCTCCCCGCTTCCAGCTACCGCCTGGCTGCCGAGAAGACCGCCCGCAAGGGGATAAGCGCCACCCGCTTCCAGGTCCAGACCTCGGAACAGCAGCACCATCGCCACTACCGCGAGATCGCCGGGATGATCGAGCGCAGCTCCCTTCCCCCCGGGGCGAAGGAGCGGGCGCAGCGGATCTTCCTGAGGCTCGCCGAGGCGGAGGCGCAGGTGCACGGGGTGGAGCTCGACCAGGTCCACTTCCACGAGGTGGGCGCACTCGATTCCATCGTCGATATCGTCGCCACGGCGGTCGGTCTCGACCATCTGGGGGTCGGCGAGATCTACGCCGCGCCGCTGCCGTTCGGGAGCGGCTCCGTGGAGACGGCCCACGGCCGGCTGCCGGTGCCGGCGCCGGCAACCGCCGAGCTTATGCAGGGGATGCCGGTCCACTTCGAGTGCGGTCCCGGGGAGCGGGTCACCCCCACCGGCGCGGCCATCCTGGCGGCACTCGCCAACGGTTTCGGCACCCCCCCGGCGATGCGGGTCGAGAAGGTCGGCTGTGGCGCCGGCAGTAAGGATTTCGCCGATATTCCCAACATCCTCCGCCTGGTCCTCGGGGAGAAAAGCGGTGCGCTCGAAAGGGACGAGATCTGCGTCATGGAGACCCACATCGACGACATGAACCCGGAGATCCTCGGCTTTCTCACCGAGCGGCTCCTCGCCCGGGGGGCGCTGGACGTCGCCCTTGCCCCCTTGCAGATGAAGAAGAACCGCCCCGGGATGAAGCTGACCCTCCTCACCCCCCGCGCCGGGGTGGATGAGCTGGCCCGACTGGTGCTGACCGAGTCGACCGCCGCCGGGGTGCGCTATTACCCGGCGCAGCGGCTGATGCTGGCGCGGCGCCAGGAGCAGCGGGAGACCACCCTCGGGCGGGTGCTGGTCAAGGTCTTTCTCGACGACGGCAGGCCGCTCCGGGTCGTCCCGGAGTTCGAGGAGTGCCGGCGCATCGCGCAGGAGCGGGGGATGCCGCTCCTGGAGGTCTACCGGCTCATCGAACGGGAAACGGCGCTCCCATGAGGCGCTTCGTGATCCTTTGCGCCAGCTGGGGGGGGACCGGCTACAGCCCCGTTGCCTCCGGGACGGTGGGGACCGTCGCCGCCATACCCCTCTACCTACTCCTGGTCAGGCTGCCGCTCCCCCTCTATCTCCTCACCCTGGTCCCCTTCTTCTTCTTTGCTTCCTGGGTGGCGGGGCACGCCGAGGCCGTTTTCGGGGAGAAGGATTCGGGGAAGATCGTGATCGACGAGGTGGCCGGCTACCTGGTCACCATGACCGGGGTCCCCCTCTCCTGGCAGGGGGTGCTGCTCGGTTTCCTGCTGTTCCGCCTGTTCGACATCGTCAAGCCCGAGCCGGCCCGCTTTTTCGACCGGCATCTGAAAAACGGCTACGGGGTGGTGCTGGATGACGTGGCGGCGGGCGTTTACGCCTGTCTCTCGCTCCATCTCATCCTGAGGTTTCTGTGAGGACCGGAGAGTTGCACGAAATGAGAAAGTTTACCAGGACGCGGCTCCTGAGGGTATTCGGCATCCCCGAAGCGGAGACGAGGGCGCTGCTGGCAGGGGTAGTCGCGCCCGGCTCAGGGGTGACGGTCTCCTTCGGGGTTGACTTCCCGGAGGTCCACGTGCGGCTTTGCGCCGAGGGGGACGACGATGGTCTGGCCGGCGCGGCGCTCGCCGACGCCTGCAACAGGGCGCGGCAGAGGCTCGGGGGGTACCTGTTCGGGGAGGAAGGCGCCACCATCGATGTGGTGGTGGCGGAGCTCTTCCGGCGCAAAGGGGTGACCCTCTCCCTGGCCGAGTCGTGCACCGGCGGGCTGGTGGCGAAGCGGATCACCGACCTGCCGGGGAGCTCGGACTATTTCCTGGAGGGGGCGGTAACCTACAGCGATGCCGCCAAAATCAGGGCGCTCGGGGTTTCCCCCCGGTTCCTCGCCGAACATGGGGCGGTCAGCGCTGAGACGGCGACAGCCATGGCCGAGGGGATCAGGCACAACTCCGGGAGCGACCTCGCCCTGGCGGTCACCGGGATCGCCGGCCCCGGCGGCGGGAGCGCGGAGAAGCCGGTCGGCACGGTGTTCCTCGCCCTGGCTACGGCGGCCGGCTGCCGCGCGGAAGGGTACCGGTTTTCCGGCAGCAGGGAGGAAATCCGGACGATTACCGCAGTTACGGCCCTGGATTGGCTGCGCCGGCACCTGCTCTCCCTTTAGGCAGCGCGCAAGCGCGCAAGGCCGGAAGGAAAGTATATGGCTCTTGCTTCCGCGCTGAAGGGAGCATGTTCATGACCGCGGAGGTGGATCATGACTGACGACAAATACAGAGCGACCTTCAAAGTCCTCAACTGGGCCATCGGGCTGCTTCTCGTCTGGCTCGCCGTCGACGTGCTGGCTTTCCCCCGGCTTGGGGAGGGCCACATCTATCTCCAGTTGGTGCCGCTCTTTTTTCTCGTCATCCTCGGCCTGATCGGCAGGAAGGCGCGTAAAACGGAAAAGGCTGCCCATGCCCGGGAAATAGAGGAGATGCGGCGGGAGGTGGAAAAAACCGCCGTGCGCTACAAGAGCCTGCTGGAAGGGGCCGGCGACGCCATCTTTGTCATCAATGCCGGAGACGGCCTGCTCGAAGAGATGAACGGCATGGGAACCAGCCTGTTGGGGTACAGCCGGGAGGAGATGGGGACCTTGGCCGGCAGGGACCTGTTTCACGAAACGGACCAGCTCCAGTTCACCTCCCTGGTGCGGCGGGTCAACCGTTACGGCATGGCTTCGTCGGCCTGCCTCACCTTCAGGCGCAAGGACGGCAGCCACTTCCTGGGAGAGGTGAATGCCCGGCTGATCGACCTGGGGGATGAACAGGTGGTGCAGGCGATCATCCGCGACATCACCCAGAAGAAGCAGGCCGAGCAGGAGATCCGCAAGCGTAACCGCAAGCTTTCATTTCTTAACAACATCATTGCCCGGGCCAATGCCAGCCTGGATCTCCATACGGTCCTCGATGTGACCCTGCAGGAAACCTTGGAGGTGTTCGCCGCCGAAGGTGGGGCGATCCATCTTCTCGAAGGGGAGGAGCAGCTTCTCAACCTGGTAGCCATGCACAACCTCCCTGACCGCTTCCTGGCCGGGGCCAGGCAGGGGGAGCTCGCCGCGGCCTCCCCCTGTCACATCGTTGCGACCAGGCAGTGTTACCTCCTCGCGGACGGGTCGCGGTCCGGCTGCAAGATGGCGCGGCACGCCGGGGAGGAGGGGTGGCAGAGCGTGGCGGGGATACCCCTGTTCGCCAAGAACCGGTTGATCGGGGTGATGCACATCATGCATACCGCGGAGCGCCGCTATTCGCCGGACGACATCAATTTCTTCACCACCATGGGGAACCAGTTGGGGATCGTGATCGAGCACGCCCGGCTGTTCGCCGAGCTGAACTGGAAGACTGCGGTGCTGCTCCGCTCCCACCGGCTGCTGGAGAAAAACAGCCGCCAACTGGCCCTCTCCGAGAACAGGCTGAAGAAGAACCTCGCCCTGGTGGAGCAGGCCAACCTGGAGCTGGAGCGGCTCGACCGGATGAAGAGCAATTTCCTCGGCATGGTTTCCCACGAGTTCAAGACCCCCCTCACCGGCATCCTGGGGAGCGCCGAGTTCCTCCTGGCCAACCGCGGCAAGGCCAGTGACGATGACGAGCGCCTCCTCCTGTCGATCATCCGGGACGGGGGGACGCGGCTCAACGAGATCGTCACCGATCTCCTGAAGGTGGCCAGGCTGGAGGCGAAGGGGTCACCGGTCAGCAAGGCCCCGCTGCACCTGGAGGGCATCCTCGATGCCCTGATGGAACAGTTCGCTCCGTTGCTCCTGGAGCGTAACCAGCGGGTCGTTTTCAAGGGGATCGAATCCCTCCCCTATTTCTGCGGTGACCGGGAATGCCTCTATGAAGTCTTTACCGAACTCCTGGAAAACGCCGTCAAATTCACCCCGGACGGCGGGGAGACGGTGATCGCGGCCCGGGTGGTTGACCGGACGAAGCTGGCGGGGAAGAAGGATATACTTGCCCACTTCAACCCGCCATTCTACGAGCAGATGGGAGATGCCGGCTACCTCCAGGTGGAGGTGCTTGACAGCGGCGTCGGCATCGCCGCCGAGGAGCGGCTCAAGATCTTCGACACCTTCTACGAGATCGGCGAGATCCGTCACCACTCCAGCGGCAGGGATAAGTTCCAGGGAAAAGGGGCGGGACTGGGGCTTGCCATCGTCAAAGGAATGATCGAGGCCCACGGCGGGATGGTCTGGGTGGAAAGCCCGGCGTCCGCTTCCTCCGGGAGCGCCTTTTTCCTGCTGATTCCCCTCGAAGAAGGGACGTCTCAGCCGGCCTTGCCGTTCATGCAGCAGGAACCGGGCCACCCCTTGCCGGGGCAGATCGATTACGGCTACGAGGAAACGCACTGAACATGCCGTGACCAGTGTTGATTCCGCTCCCTTTCCCCCTGCGGATCTGATAAAGATAAGCTTGAAATAGCCACGACAAATGTGCTATGAACTTTTAATTTCCCATCGTGTCAGGCGCATACAACTACAGGAGGCCATTGGATGTCGGATAGAGAGAAGGCGATTGACCTGGCGTTGAG
>JAMPXD010000224.1 GCA_023701365.1 Geobacteraceae bacterium | reverse complement strand
CGCTGGTCTGCTGCCGCTACATCATGCTGGAGGTACTCAGGAGGACTAACGCCGACCCACGGACACTCGGCACCCTGTATTACGCTGTCTTCGATGAATTGCGGCAGATTAGCTTCACAGAAGCATTGGGCTCTTTTGCTCAGACTACTGGAAGAAACCCTCAACAGTGTTATTGGATTGTGCAAAGAACAGGTGCAGCGATTGATTGAGCGCTTTGTTGAGACACTACCAGGCGCTTTCAGGGAGCGATTGCTACTTCTGGCTCCGGCATGCGGCTAAAACCCTTGGTTTATTGGGTAGTTGCAGCTAATCCAGCTACTGCGAAAGTTGAGTTTTCTGATTAATGAAGAAGCCGGCGTACTGATTACCCATTCGACAAGCAAGCGTTGAGCAGTAGCCAAAGTACTTTTTGCATTCTGGCTTATTCATCTTTTCTGTTCCGGGATAACATAGTGATATGAAGTACGTTTTTGATGAAGCTAATATGGCCATTCTAGAAACGAATTTCTTAGCAACTTGGTCAGCACGATTCTTATCTAGTTCGATGACCACCACAAACCCGTTTCCCTTCCCGAATATATCGATGGAATCTCTAACGTGCTGACTCGGGCAATACTCCACCCTCCATTCGACGTCAGGCATTAATTCACGGAGTACTGAAAAAGTCAGCCTCTGAAAGGCTGCAACAATCTCTTTTTGATCTGTTTGATCTTTTCCTAGGTGACTGGAAAAGAAATTGGAGCATTCGATGCTTGAAATGCAGGAGATAATTGATCCTAGAACTTCATCTTCGCCGGATTTTACTAAAAGTTCAGGTTTCATTTTGATCCTCAGACAACGATGTTATTGAGCAGACGACTTTTGTCATCTGCATATAGATGAAATTATATACATATAGATGACGTCATCTACATGTATATAACTGCTTTCCATCTACATGTAGATGAGTTCACTTACTTGACCGTTTTTTAGAGCTATCTATATGCATATGATTTTCTAATGGGCCGCCTGCAATAGCGAGAGCAAGTGGCCATTCTTGACTTTTTTCAACCGAGGGCCTCAAGACACAAAAAGCCGCCCCATCAGCATAAAGCTGTCTTGAGCGGCTTTTGGAAAGAGCATATAGGCCCACTCCCACGTAAAACCATTTCCCCTCCAGGAAGATTAAAAAACGACCACTTTCATCCCCTTTTATCACACTTTCACGGCATCATGTCAACGGCAAACCTTGCTCAGGCTACCCGGACGGGAACCCGGAACCCGGCGCCAGGACCTTCCCGAGGCTGCAAGCCCGGAATTCCTGCCACAGAAGGCACTACAGATTTTTCTTGCCTGATTATTTTCTGATGGTACAATATGCCATATATCGGAAGGGATAAAGCATGGAAAGAGATTTCAGAATTGAGATAAAAAGCCTGGACGACATGGGTAAGAAGTTTATCAAGGCATGGCGGGACGTTGAACAGGGCAAGGCACCTGAAGCCCCTGTCGAGAGGGTGTATTTCGAGGACATAAAAGCCCTGGTGAAAATTCTTACCCCCCGCAGGATCGATGTGCTTAAAACCCTCCATGAAAACGGCCCACTCACCATCCGGGCGCTTTCACGAGTGCTTGACCGAAACTACAAGAACGTTCATCAGGATATACAGCTACTGAAGAATATCGGACTTGTTGAGGAAACCGATAGCGGCCTCATGGCCGCACCTTTCGACAAGATAGTTGCCGAGATCCGTCTGGCTGCCTGACCGGCTTCTCAACCTCTCGCCATAACCCCAATGAGCTCCGCCAGGAGCCGTCTGTTCTCCTCCCGCGACCGCACCGCCACCCGGAAGAACCGGCCGTCGAGCCCCCTGTAATTCCCGCAGTCCCGGATCAGAATCCGGCTGGCGAGAAGCCGCTCCCGGAGTTTCGTCGCGGTCATGCCGCCGGTCAGCTCCGCCAGCAGATAATTGGCCGCACCTTGAAAAACCCGCACCCCGCGCAGCTCCCCCAGCCCGCTGGCCAGAAACGCCCGCTCCGCCGCCAGGTACGCCAGGCTGCGGCTGGCGTAGCCGCTGTCGGCCAGAGCCGCCAGCCCCGCCGCCTGGGCGAGGGTGTTGACGCTCCAGGGGGGGCGCAGTTCGGCGAGCCGTTCCACCAGATGGGGCGCCGCCAGCGCGTAGCCGAGCCGCAATCCCGGAATGGCGAAGAACTTGGTCATGGAGCGGAGCACCACCCCGGCGCCGCTCGCCACCACCAGCTGCTTGGCCGACTCCTCCTCGCAGAAGTCCATGAACGCCTCGTCCAGCACCAGGAACGTCCCGGCCTCCCGGCACAGGGCGAGGATTTCCGCCACCTCCTCCCGCCCGTAGAGCCGGCCGGTCGGGTTCCCCGGATTGCAGAGGAAGAGGAGGCCGTACCCCTTTGCCAGCTCCACCCGCAGCGCATCAGGAGACAGGGCAAAGCCGGCATCGCTCTTCAGCACCAGATAGTCGTACTCCCACCCCGCCTGGAGGAGCGCCTCGGCGTACTCGGAAAAGGTCGGGGCGACCAAGAGCGCCCGCCTTCCCGCGACCAGCCGGGGGAGGTGGAAGATCAGCTCGGTCGAGCCGTTCGCCACGCAGACGTTGGCCGGCGCCACCCCGTGGCTCCGTGCCAAGGCCGCCGCCAGCTCGGTGCAGTCGCTGTCCGGGTAGTGCACCAGGCTGTCGAAGGCCGCCGTCACCGCCTGCCGCACCCCGGGGGGCGGGCCCAGGGGGTTGATACTGGCGGAGAAGTCGAGGATCTCCTCCGGCGGGATGCCGAGGGAACGGGCAACGGCGAAGACGTTGCCGCCGTGGTTGGATATATTAAACATTTCCCTGCTCATCCCTCTCCCTGACGGAGGAGTCATGGTAGGGGCGGACGGCGTCCGCCCTGTTTGAGGCTTATCCGCATTGCCGACAGGTCGCAGGCCCTGCGCCCCTACACACCCTCCCCTTTGCCCCTCTTATCAAGAGAGAGAGGGGGGATTATCATATAAGGTTTGTCGCAAGCCACACGATTACCAGCAACCCCTCGGCGCCATACATGAGCCGCACCGCTCCCCGGTACGCCTCCCAGGAGAGCGGCCGCAGCGCATCGCCGATGGTCGGCTTCGCCACCGGCTTGCCGAAATAGCGGTTGGTGCCGCCGAGCCGCACCCGCAGCGCCCCGGCGGCGGCCGCCTCGGGTATGCCGCTGTTGGGGGAGGAGTGGTTGCGGCCGTCCCGGCGCATGACGCGCCAGGCCTCGCTCGCCGAAAGCCCGAGCAGGGGCGCCGCCAGGACCATCAGGAAGCCGGTCAGCCGCGCCGGGAGCCAGTTGGCCAGGTCGTCGAAGCGGGCCGAGGCCCAGCCGAAGCGGAGGTAGCGCTCGTTCCTGTACCCCACCATGGAGTCGAGGGTGTTGACCGCCTTGTAGGCCAGCGCCAAAACCGGCCCCCCCAACATCAGGTAGAAGAGGGGGGCGATCACCCCGTCGGAGCTGTTCTCCGCCACGGTTTCCACCGTGGCCCGCCAGATCTCCGCCTCATCGAGCCCCTCCGTGTCCCGGCCGACGATGCAGGACAGATAGCGGCGCGCCTCTGCCGTATCCCCCCGCGTCAGGGCGTCCGCCACCAATTGCGACTCGCCATGGAGGGAGCGGGCGGCAAGGGTGGTATATGCCAGGACCACAGCTACTGCAAATCCTGCGTAGGGGCTTACGGCGTAAGCCCCCTTCAAAACAGCCAGGGCAAGGCCGCTGGTCATGGCGACGGTGAGGACCAGGAGGAGCACGCCGCCCGCCCGCTCGTTCGGCACGAGCCGCCGCAGCATCTTCTCCAGCGCCGTGATCAGCCGCCCGATCCAGACCACCGGGTGCGGCAGCCAGCGGGGGTCGCCGAGGAGGAGGTCGAGGAGAACGGCAGCGAGGATGATGGAGACACTACTTCCTATGCCCGCTAGCACTAAGTCCCCCCTCCCTTAACAGACATAATCGATAACTCTACTCTCCCTCCCCTTCAAGGGGAGGGTCGGGGTGGGGATGGGATTGTAGCTCTTTGACTACCAACCAAATCTTTTCCTTCACCGATTCCTTTTCTTCAAGAACCTCGTTGTTCCAGAAGCGGAGAACTCGGAAACCAGCCGTTTGCAGTTTTTGAGTACGATTCTCATCGTATTTTGCTTGCTGTTCATGTTGCCCTCCGTCTACCTCAATCACCAGCCTGATTTCCGGGCAGACGAAATCGAGGATACAATCACCAAATGGATGTTGACGGCGAAATTTCAAGCCAGAAATCTGACGACCTCGCAATAAATACCACAAGGCCCGTTCCGTGTCAGTCATGTTATTACGTAACGTCCGTTGCAGTTTACCCGAAAGTATCTTCTTGTTTGTCTGGCCGATCATTATCTACCCCGTCCCCTCCCTGACCCTCCCCTTGAAGGGGAGGGAATGTTTGTGTTAGCGCTTATAACTTGACGGGAGGGGGAGCCCTAAATGGATGCTTATCAACTTTCGGTTATCCCGCAGATCGCCAGCAGCCGCTCCATATCCAGATGCCGCTCCAGATGCTCCGCCAGGAGCTCGAACGGGTCCTCCCGGGGCGCGGCGTCCAGGATCGGCGCCAGCCCCTTGCGCGACCGGAGCCGGTTCAGGAACGGGCGCCGGAACGAGTCGTTGTCGAAGATCCCGTGCAGGTAGGTGCCGAACACCCGGCCGTCCGGGGAAACGGCGCCGTCCTCGATCGCCACCCCCCTGCCGGAGCGGCAGTTGATGGTGGCGAAGGGGAGCGATCCCGGACCGACCAGGGTCTCGCCCATGTGGATCTCGTACCCCGACAGCGGCCCGGCGCACCCCGGCGCCACCCCCTCGCCCGCCGGCAGGAGCAGCGCCTGCGCCTGGTGGGTCTCCTTTTCCGCCAGCATGGCGGTCTCCGCGTCGAGGAGCGCTAGCCCCACCGCCTCGCGGATGTGGGACTCCACGCCGAAAGGGTCGAGCACCCTTTTCCCGAGCATCTGGTAGCCGCCGCAGATGCCGGCCACCACCCCCTCGAACTCCCGGATCGCCTGGAACAGCCCCCGCTCCATCAGGAAGAAGAGGTCGGTGGTGGTGGACTTGCTCCCCGGCAGGATCAGCAGGTCGAGCCCTGCCACCTCGGCGGCAGTCTCGATGTAGCGGAGTTCCACGTCCGGCTCCCGCTCCAGCGCGTCGAAGTCGGTGTAGTTGGAGATCCGCGACAGTTTCACCACGCCGATGTTTAGCTTTCCACACTCCGCACTCCGCACTCCGCATTCCGCCCTCCGCTGGAGGGCGACGCTATCCTCCTCCGGCAGCCTGGCGCCGGTCAGCCAGGGCACCACCCCGAGCACCGCCACCCCGGTGCGCTGCTCCACGAAGTCGATCCCGGAAGCAAGGAGCGACGGGTCGCCGCGGAACTTGTTGATGATCACCCCCTTGACCAGGGAGCGCTCCGCAGGCGTAAGGAGCTCCAGGGTGCCGACGATCTGGGCGAACACCCCCCCCCGGTCGATGTCGGCGACCAGGAGCACCGGACAGCCGGCCATCTCGGCCACCTTGAGGTTGGCGATGTCGTCGGCCTTCAGGTTGATCTCGGCGATGCTCCCCGCCCCCTCGATGACGATGAAGT
>JAMPXD010000223.1 GCA_023701365.1 Geobacteraceae bacterium | reverse complement strand
TGAAGGGTTACTACGTCGGCGTTCCCTGTGTGCTCGGCGCCAACGGCATCGAGCAGATTATCGAGTTCGCGCTCGACGCAGAAGAGCAGGCGATGATGGACAAGTCGGTAGCTGCCGTCAAGGGGCTTGTCGACAGCATGAAGTAGGGTCTACAAGAGAAAGTTCGTCGAATATGGACAAAAGAAGGGCGCAACGCCCTTCTTTTGCCGTATGGAGGAGAAATCCTCAATTTATTATAAACAGCTCAGGATAACGGCCTTTCTTGCTTTTCTTACGTATTAAATGGTAGTATCAAGCGTTTTAAGCCAGAAGGCGCATTTTACTAAAGGAGCGTAATTAGATGGAAAAGAAGCTTCCGACAATCGAGATCATCGAGAAGTACTGCAAGGGGTGCCACATCTGTGTCGAGTTCTGCCCGACCAAGGTCCTTGAGATGCAGGGTTTTGTCGCAGCGGTGAAAAATCTGGAGGCCTGCATCAAGTGCATGCAATGCGAACTCCGTTGCCCCGATTTCGCAATCAAGGTAACAGCTTAAAACTTTAACAGGAGGTAGTGAAAGTGGCAAAGAAAGTAGCATTCATGCAGGGTAACGAAGCCGCCGCCCATGGTGCCCTCTACGCTGGCTGCAAGTTTTTCGGCGGTTACCCGATTACCCCGTCCACCGAGGTGGCAGAGGTCATGTCCGCTGAGCTTCCCAAGCTCGGCGGCAAGTTCATCCAGATGGAAGACGAGATCGGCGCCATGGCGGCGATCATCGGCGCGTCCCTGACCGGCGCCAAGGTGCTGACGTCCACATCCGGCCCCGGCCTCTCCCTGAAGCAGGAAAACATCGGCTATGCCTGCATCACCGAGGTTCCCTGCGTCATCATCAACGTCATGCGCGGCGGGCCTTCCACCGGCATGCCGACCGGCCCTTCCCAGTCGGACGTGATGTGCGCCAAGTGGGGCACCCACGGCGACCACCCGGCCATCACGCTGGTTCCCGCCTCCGTGCAGGAGCTGTTCGAAGAAACGGTGCGCGCCTTCAACCTGGCGGAAAAATACCGCACCCCGGTCATGGTCATGCCGGACGAAATCGTCGCCCACATGCGGGAGCGGATCGTGTTCCCCGAGCCGGGCGAACTGGAAGTCATCGACCGCACCAAGCCGACTGTTGCTCCCGAGCAGTACAAGCCCTACGACACCCAGTTCGGCGACGTTCCGCCGCTGGCCGCCTTCGGTTCCGAGTACCGTTTTCATGTTACCGGCCTCAACAAGATGGCTGATGGCTTCCCCACCACCAAGGCCGCCGTAGTCCAGGCCGAAGAGGAGCGTCAGGTACGCAAGGTCGAGGCAAACGTCGACGATATCGTCAAGTTCGAAGAGTACATGATGGATGATGCCGAAGTGGTCGTAGTTGCGTTCGGCTCCACCTCCCGCTCCGCCCGCTTTGCCGTGAACGAGGCCCGCAAGCAGGGGATCAAGGCTGGTCTGTTCCGGCTCATCACCTTCTGGCCGTTTCCTGAAAAGCAGCTGCTCGCCATCTCCAAGAAGGTCAAGGCCTTCATTACTCCCGAAATGAACCTCGGCATGTGCACCGGCGTGGTGAAAGGTTGTGTGGAAGGCAATGCTCCGGTACACGGCATCTTCCGGGTGGATGGTGAACCGATCAATCCCACGCAGATCCTCGATATGATCAAGGAGGTTAAGTAGACATGGCTTTTGATTATGATAAATATCTCCGTCCCGGCAAGCTGCCGCACATCTGGTGTCCCGGCTGCGGCCACGGGATAGTCATGAAGGGGCTGATCCGGGCGATCGACGCATGTGGCCTGGAGAAGAACAACACCGCCATCGTTTCCGGGATCGGCTGCGCTTCCCGCCTCCCCGGCTACATGGACTTCTGTACGCTCCACACCGCCCATGGCCGCGCCGCTGCTTTTGCCACCGGCGTCAAGATGGCCAAGCCGGAAATGAACGTCATCCTGGTCGGCGGCGACGGCGACGGCACCGCCATCGGCGGCAATCACTTCATCCATGCCTGCCGCCGCAACATCGACATGACCTACCTCATCATGAACAACAACATCTACGGCATGACCGGCGGCCAGTTCTCCCCCTGCACCCCGACCGGCGCCAAGGCCTCCACCACCCCCTACGGCAACCCCGATCCGGCCTTCGACATCGCCAAACTGGCGATCGGCGCCGGCGCCACCTTTGTCGCCCGCGGCACCGCCTACCATGCCACCCAGATCGACAAACTGATCGCCGAGGCAATCCAGCACAAGGGCTTCTCGGTCGTCGAAATTCTCGACGACTGTCCGACCACCTACGGCCGGCGCAACAAGTTCAAGTCGGTCATCGAGATGATGAACCGCCTGAAGGAGATCGCCGTTCCGGTCAAGGCCGCCGAGAAGATGTCCCCGGAACAGCTCGAAGGCAAAATTCTCACGGGCGTTCTCTACAAGGCTGAGAAACCCGAATATACCGGCGAGTACGCAAAGGTCATCGAGCGCGCCAAGGGCGCCAAGTAACTAATATCCGGCATAGGGAAAGCCCCGTATGCAGATGGGGTTTTGACCTGCGCCGAAAAGGAGAACGACAGATGTCTGGAAGATATGAACTGAGATTTTCCGGGGCCGGCGGACAGGGTCTGATCCTGGCCGGTGTTATCATGGCCGAGGCCGCCTCGATATATGACGGAAAGCAGGCTGTCCAGTCCCAGAGCTACGGCCCTGAGGCGCGTGGCGGCGCATCCAAGTCGGAGGTGATAATCTCCGACAGCTCCATCGACTACCCCAAGGCGACCGTGGTCGACGCCCTGCTGGCGCTGACCCAGGAAGCCTGCGACAAGTATTCCCATGACCTGAAGCAGGGGGGCGTTCTGCTGATCGACTCCGACCTGGTCAAGAGACAGCCGGAGGGCAATTTTAACGTGGTCGCCTTCCCGATCATCAACACCGCCAAGAACGAGGTCGGCCGTGAGATCGTGGCCAACATCGTGGCGCTCGGCGCCATGGTCGCCCTGACCGGGGTCGTTTCCAGGGAAGGCGCCGAAAAAGCGGTGCTGGCCCGGGTTCCCGAGGCCTTCCTGGAGCTTAACAAGAAAGCCTTCAACATGGGTTTCGAAAAGGCGATCGCCGCCAGGAAATAAGCTTTATCCGTCGCAGATCAAAGGGCCCGGGGAGAAGATCTCCGGGCCTTTTTCTGTTGGGGGTCGGGCGGTTCAAGTTTTGCCTTGGAAAAAGGGGGAGGTTTCTGGTAGATATAGTTATGGTTTCTGTCGGAATCTCCATCGGGCGGGAGGAGCGTTGCAACAGTATCTTAGGGAATATCTGGAACTGCACGGCTACTGGGTGCTCTTCATCTGGACATTTCTTGAGGGGGAAGCGGGACTGATACTTGCCGGTTTTCTCGCCTACCAGGGGTATCTTACCCTCTGGGGGGTGGTTCTGACCTCCTTTGCCGGCGCCTTTTGCGGCGATCAGTTCTACTTCTACCTGGGTCGCTGGCAGGGACCCTACCTGCTGAAACTGTTCACCTTCATCGCCCGCAAGTTCCGCAAGGCCCTGAAGCTGATCGAGAAGTACGGCACCTTTGTTGCCTTCATCTCCCGCTATACCTACGGTTTCCGGATCGTCCTCCCGATCATCCTCGGCATGACCACCTTTCCGTCCCTCAAGTTCTGCTGGCTCAACCTCCTGAGCGCTCTGGTCTGGGCGGTCATCTTCTCCCTCGCCGGTTATCTGTTCGGCAAAAGCGCCGCCCTGTTTGTGGAGGACGTGAGCCGTTACGAGCACCATCTGCTGGTCATCCTCGTCTGCCTCATCGCCGCCATCTGGCTTTTCCACTTTTCCCATGCCTGGTGGCGCAGGATGCCGGCGAGGCGCAGGTTGCGGCGGATCAGGGACAGGCGCAGACAGTGAATGCGAAAAGGTGACACGACATTCATTCCGTATCATTTCAGTTGAAAAGAGGATCCGATTTGAAGTATCGAGACAGAATTGCCATCATTCTGGTGGAACCGCAAAACCCCGGCAACATCGGCATGGTCTGCCGGGCCATGAAGAACATGGGGCTTGCCGAGCTCCGCCTCGTCAACCCTTGCCAGTACATTCACCCCGAGTCCCACAAATTCGCGGTCTCCGCCAGGGAGCTGCTGCACAACGCGAAGGTGTTCCCCTCGCTGCTGGCTGCCCTGGCCGACTCACCCCTTTCCGTTGCCACCACCAGGAGGCACGGTAAATACCGGCAGGAGATCTACACCCCGGTCGAGGTCGTGGGGAAAGTCTTCCCCGGCCTCGGCAGCCACCGGGCTGCCTTCGTGTTCGGCAGGGAGGACAGTGGCCTCACCACCGACGAATTATCCCTCTGTCGCTGGCACGCGACGATCCCCTCGTCCGACGAGTACGGCTCGCTGAATCTCGCCCAGGCGGTGCTCATCTTCTGTTACGAGATCTTCAAGGCGGGCGGAGAGGTCCATCCAGTGAGGGAGCGGCAAATCGCCGGCGTTACGGAAACCGAGGAGATGCTGGAGCACATGGAGCAGTCGCTGCTCCGCATCGGCTTTCTCAACCCCCAGAACCCGGCCCACATCATGCGCACCTTTCGCCGGCTGATTGCCAGGGCCGAGCCGGACAGCCGGGAGGTCGCCATGCTGCAGGGGATGATGTCCCAGATCGACTGGGCGACCGGCGATTTCTCCGGGAGGAAAACCCCATGAACATAACCCATCTCGGCCTGGTGGCAGGGGCGATCACCACTGCCTCGGGGATACCCCAGGTGGTCAGGGCTTACCCGACCAAGCATACCCGGGACATCTCCATCTGGCAGCCGGTCCTGCTCAATATCGGCATGATTCTCTGGCTGATCTACGGGATCGCCCTCGGTGATATCCCGCTGATCTTCGCCAACGCCATTTCCCTGTTATGTTACAGCGCGCTGATAGTCATGAAATTTCGCTACCGGGATAATGACAAATGACCGGCAGCGCGTATATTGAAAGAGAGACGACTTAGAGCATCAAGGAGGAGCCATGAAGAGAATCGTGTTTTACATTGTCGGGCTGCTAGTGCTTTCCACCCTCACCGGCTGCGGCTATAATGTCATGCAGGCCAACGAGGAAGCGGTATTTGCCGCCTGGGGGGACGTGGAGGCCGCCTACCAGCGGCGCGCCGACCTGATCCCCAATCTGGTGGAGGTGGTCAAGGGGTACGCCAAGCATGAGGCGGAGACGCTCCAGGCGGTCACCGAGGCGAGGGCGAGGGTCGGCTCCATGCAGGTTACCAAGGAGCTTCTCAGTGATCCCCAGGCATTCGCCAAGTTCCAGCAGGCCCAGGGGGAGCTGTCCGGCGCCCTTTCCAGGCTGATGGTGGTGGTGGAGCGCTATCCGGACCTGAAGGCCAACCAGAATTTCCTCGACCTGCAGAACCAGCTGGAGGGGACCGAGAACCGGATCAACGTGGCGCGGGTCCGTTACAACAAGGCGGTGCAGGAGTTCAATACCTCGATCCGCACCTTCCCCAACAGCGTGACCAATTCGCTGCTGCTCCACCTGGCCCGCAAGGAGCCGTTCAAGGCGGAAGAGGGGGCGAAGGTGGCGCCCAAGGTGAAGTTCTAAAGTCTTTCGTAGGGGCGCGGCATGCCTCGCCCTTTTTGTCTGG
>JAMPXD010000031.1 GCA_023701365.1 Geobacteraceae bacterium | reverse complement strand
TCGCCCATCAATATCCCCCATCAATATCCCCCATCAATATCCCCCCATCGGATGTCGCCATGTCATCAAGGGCGACGATCAAGACGATCAAGACGATCAAGGGCGACCCACCGGGTCGCCCCTACATGGGTGTCGGTGTTGCGGGCTCGGACGCGATATTCGCGGGGTTTACCCGGTCCAATGCCCATTGCATGGGGTTGTTGATGATGTATTCCCGCATGCCGGCCAGTTCCCGGTCGTTGCGGATGATACGTTCATAATAACCGCGCTGCCAGACCGGACAACCGGGATTTTCGCGCAGGGCATTGATTCGTTTGGTGGCAATGGATTTGAATTGGCCGACAATGGCGCAGATGGAACCCGCCACCGGTCCCGTAGGGGCGACCCGGTGGGTCGCCCGTTTATGTTCGTCACCAATGCAATCAGATACGACCCGATTTTGGGCGACCCACCGGGTCGCCCCTACGTCGTTATTGATAATGATGATTCCGTGGATGTGATTCGGCATCGCCACGAATTCATCGAGAACGACCTCGCGTCGAATATCCGCCGTCTTGAACCATTCTTCACGGACGATTTCCCCGAAACCGTTCAAAATCACCTCGCCGTCCACAACCTCTCCGAACATGCATTCCCGGCCATGTGCGCAGATGGTCACGAAATACGCACCGTCGTGGGCGTAATCGTACCCCGCAACCGGATCGATCTGCGGTGATGAATGTCCGGGTTAAATGTCATGTATCAATTTCCACAATTGAACATCCGGTCATGCCCGTAGGGGCGGCCCGGTGGGTCGCCCTCCCCGTGGGTCGCCCTTCGCAACTGATTATTTTCATTGCAATCTTCATCCGAATTTTGTGCGGTCCGCCGCTCGTTTATTGCGTAAGGCCGTTCTTGGGCGACCCACCGGGTCGCCCCTACAGGGGGATCATCCAGAAACACCGCAAGGTCCATGGATTTCTTATATATGGGGAGATGTTCATAATTTGCCATGGCAGAAACTCAAAGAATCAGAGGATCGAATAACCTACTGTCCGGCACGCACGGGCCAAACATAGGGGCCGGAGTAGCCGGGGGACTTATTGAGATTGCCCACGTAGCCGTGCCACAAATTGACGATCCACGCGTCGCTGGTGGGGTAGGCGTTGGTACTGGAGGACCAGTAGTTGCTAGCCTGAACATTGGTGAAGCCCGAGCTGTTGAGCCAGGTGTCGCTGTGCGCCTGCTCTGCGCTCACCAGGCTCTCCAGTTCGTTCAGATTGGGAAGCCGCCAGTCGTGCTGGCCGCACAGCCCGGCGCCGCTGTTGAGAGCCGCCACCCAGTCGAGCGCCCCCTGCCAGGTGCACGGCTCTGCGAGATTGCCGTTGCGCGCCCAGACGAGCCCGGTCAGGTTGTCGGTGACGCAGTCACCGTTCACCGCAAAGCGGGGGCTCGGCCACGCCGCCCCGCCCCGCAGCTCGCCGTCCTGGCCGGTCCCGACGCACGGTATGACGCCACCTGAGCTGTTGTAGCAGGTGGTCTGGCCGGTCCGGGGGAGCTGGATGGTGCCGGCCGTCGCCAGCAGCGGCAGGGCACAAAAGATGAGCAACATGAACGGCATGATGTTTCTGGACATGGCGTTACCTCATTGGGAACGTCCCGGGACATTCCTTTCTATGCAACATGTTTGATTCCACAATTCCGACAGATATTCCGGACAGATGGACATTTCTGCCACCCCCCGGGCGTAAAAAAGCCGCCCGTCAGCATCTCTGCTGACACGAGCGGCTTTGCCCGTTGAACGTGCCCCCAACCTGGAATCCATCTTCCCTCCCAGCCAAAACATCATTAACGCGCACACACTACCAGCAACCGCCTGATTCGTCAAGGATTACCACCTCACCCCCGGAACATTGCGGGACGCGCTTTGGATGGTAAACTGATATGAATTAGCGCAGTTCATCGAGAGGGGATGCATATGCCGATACCATCAGAGGCCAGGAGGATTTCCGACACCGTCTGGGAGCTCCCGAGGAGCTACAAGGAGGGGATGCTGGTGCCGGCGCGCATCTACGCCAGCGAGAAGCTGATGCGGGAGATGGACGCCGGGGTGTTTGACCAGGTGACCAATGTCGCCTGCCTGCCGGGGATCCTCAACTACGCCTTCTGCATGCCGGACGGGCACTGGGGGTACGGCTTCCCGATCGGCGGGGTGGCGGCCATGGACCCGGAGGAAGGGGTGATCTCGCCGGGGGGGATCGGCTTCGACATCAACTGCGGGATGCGGCTGGTCCTCACCAACCTCACCCTGGAGGAGGTCCAGCCCCGGTTGCACACCCTGGTCGACCAGCTCTTCTACCGGGTGCCGGCCGGGGTCGGCAGTCACGGCTTCGTAAAGCTCTCCCACGACGAGTTCTGCTCCGTCGCGGAGCAGGGTTCCCGCTGGTGCCTGCAAAACGGCTACGCCTGGCCCGAGGACCTGGAGAGGACCGAGGAGGGGGGGTGCTTTGCCGGCGCAGACGTCTCGAAGGTCAGCGTCAGGGCGATCGACCGGGGCTACAACCAGATCGGCACCCTGGGGAGCGGCAACCATTACCTGGAGATCCAGGTGGCGCGGCCGGAAAACATCTTCGACGCGGAGACGGCGCGCGCCTTCGGGATCACCCTGCCGAACCAGATCGTCATCATGTTCCACTGCGGCAGCCGCGGCTTCGGCCACCAGGTGGCGACCGACTACCTGCAGACCTTCCTGGGGGTCATGGAGCGCAAGTACGGGATCAGGGTCCTCGACCGGGAGCTGGCCTGCGCGCCGTTCCGTTCCAGGGAGGGGCAGGACTATTTCGCCGCGATGAAGTGCGCCGTCAACATGGCGTTCGCCAACCGCCAGGTGATCCTCCACCGGATCCGCGAGGTCTTCTCCAACGTGTTCCACCGGGACCCCCGCGACCTCGGGATGGAGATGGTCTACGACGTTGCTCACAACACCGCCAAGCTGGAGCGGCACCGGGTGGGGGGAAAGCTGCGGGAAGTGCTGGTCCACCGGAAAGGTTCGACCAGGGCGTTCGGTCCCGGCATGGAAGGGCTCCCGGAATGCTACCGGAAAACCGGCCAGCCGGTCATCATCGGCGGCAGCATGGAGACCGGCTCCTACCTCCTGGCCGGCCTGGAGAGCGGCGCAGAGACCTTCTACAGTACCGCCCACGGCAGCGGCCGGACCATGAGCCGCCACCAGGCGAAGAAACAGTTCCGCGGGGAGAAGCTGCAGCGGGACATGGAGGCGCGCGGCATCTACGTCCGGAGCGTTTCCTGGGGGGGACTGGCCGAGGAGGCGGGTCCCGCCTACAAGGACATCGACGACGTGGTGGAGGCGACCGAGCTGGCGGGACTGAGCAAGCGGGTGGTGCGGCTTACCCCCATCGGCAACGTTAAGGGTTGATTTTTCACCGGTTCGGTGCGATTATGGAGCGCCAAAGCGCGTTGTTGCGGAAACTGCTATTTGAACCTGACGGCAATTGGACACGGATTTACACGGAAAAAAACGGATTAACACCGATAGTTCAAAGACATACCCAGGCTTAATGCCAAAACCTTCTCGGTTAATGCCTTCAATGGTTTAAATCCGTGAAAATCCGTATAAATCCGATTTGATCCGTGTTCAAATGCTTTTTCTGGGTTGACCATGGAGGGGGAAGTTTTCATGGCAAAGAAGCTCTTCATCGCCGCCACCGGCCAGAACTGCGGCAAGACCACCATGAGCGTGTCGCTCATGCACCTGGCCCGGCAGAAATACGAGCGGGTCGGCTTCATCAAGCCGCTCGGACCGAAGATCGAGATGTTCGGCGAGCTGATGGTGGATATGGACGCGGTCCTGATGGCCAAGGCCTTCGGCCTGGAAGAGGACATCGCCCTGATGAACCCGGTGGCGCTGCACAAGAACTTCACCCGCGACTACCTGAACGGCAGGATGAACTGCCGGGACCTGAAACGGCAGATCGTCGAGGCGGTCGAGGCACTGGAGAAGAAGTACGATTTCCTGATCATCGAAGGGGCGGGCCACGGTGGGGTCGGCTCGGTGGTGGGGCTCTCCAACGCCTGCGTCGCCTACACCCTCGGCGCGCCGGTCATCATCGTCTCCGACAGCGGGATCGGCAGCACCATCGACGCGGTCTACCTCAATCTTGCCCTCTACGAGAAGGAACAGGCCGACGTCCGGATGGTCCTGGTCAACAAGGTCCGCGCCGACAAGCGTGAGTCGATCCTCGGCTACCTCCAGAGGGGCTTCCCCACCCGGCAGCTCCTGGTGGAGGGGGGCTTCAACTATTCGCCGATCCTGGCCAACCCGACCCTGGGGCACATCTCCAGGCTGTTCAAGCTCCCCCTCCACGGCGACCCGGCGGGGCGAAGCCGGATCATCCACCACATCCAGCTGGGGGCCGCCTCTTCCCAGCGGGTGGTGGACGCCTTGGAGGAATCGACCCTGATGGTCCTCACCAGTTCCCGGGACGAGTTGATCGTCACCCTCTCCTCCCTGTACCACATCCCCTCCTACCGGGAGAAGATCGTCGGCATGGTGATCGCCGGCCACGTGCCGATCTCCGAGATCACCCAGCAGATCCTCGACGACAGCAACATCCCCTATATCCGCGTCCACGAGACCACCGCCGACATCTTCAACACCCTGATGGAGGACGTGGCCAAGATAACCGTGGAGGACCAGGAGAAGATCAACTGGATCAAGGCCAATGCGGAGAACGAGATCGATTTCGAGGCGATCGACGCACTGCTGTGAGAAGCAGGCAAAGGGCACTAGGCAAAAGGCAAAGGGAAATCAAAAGCCTTTAGCCTTTAGCCTTTAGCCTTTAGCCTTTAGCCTTTAGCCTTTAGCCTTTAGCCCATTGCCCGGTTTTTATCATGCCCTACCGCTACCTGGATGACATAGCCATTGCCGATGTGGCATTCGAGGCCTGGGGAAAGACGCTGGAGGAGATGTTCAGCGCCGCCGCCGATGCCCTGATGAATGTGATGGTGGCCGACCTCGGCTCCATCCGCCAGGATGAGAAGGTGGCTTTCAGCCTGGAGAACGCCGAGCTAGACCTCCTCCTGTTCAACTTCCTCAACGAGCTCATCTACTTCAAGGATGCCCGCCGGCTCCTGCTGCGGATCGAAGCGCTCACCATCGAGCGGGACGACTCCGGCAATTTCACCCTCCAAGGGAGGGCCGGCGGCGAGGTGCTCGACCCTGACCGCCATTCCCAGCTCGTCGACGTCAAGGCGGTCACCCTCCACCGCTTCCGGGTGGAGGAGACCCCGCAGGGGTGGGAGGCGACTGTGGTCCTGGATATCTGACCATACCCTGCCAGGGCGCCCCTTGTCATCCCCCCTCCTCCCCTTCCGCCCCCCTTCTCCTCCTGAAGAGCTTCTCCATCTCCACGGCGACAAACACCACCGATGACAGGGCCAGGGTAAAGAGGAGCTCCGGCAAAGGTAGCGGCCTCGTCTTGAAGATGGGATTCAGGACCGGCAGGTAGACGGTCGCCATCTGGAGCGCGAAGGTGAGGAGGAACGCCCCCAGGAGCGGCCTGTTGGAGAAAAGCCCCTGGCTGAACAGGGAGTCCCGTTCGGACCTGATGGCGAGGACGTGCCCCATCTGGCTGAGGCAGAGGACGGTAAACACCATGGTCTGCCAATGGGGATCGCCCCCCCTGATGGCCCACGCCTGGGTGAAGATGGAGACGAACCCCATGAGCAGCCCGACCCAGACGATGTGGATACCGAGGCCGCGGGCGAAGATGCTTTCCCGGGGATGCCGCGGCGGCCTGTTCATGATCCCCCTCTCGGCCGGTTCCGCCGCGAGCGCCAGGCCCGGGAGGCCGTCGGTCACCAGGTTGATCCAGAGGATGTGGATCGGCAGCAGGGGGATGGGAAGCCCGAGAAAGGGGGCGAGGAATATGGTCCAGATCTCGCCGGAGTTGCTGGTCATGGTGTATTTGACGAACTTGCGGATATTGTCGAAGATCCTCCTCCCCTGCCGCACCGACCTGACGATGGTGGCGAAATTGTCGTCGAGGAGGACCATGTCCGCCGCCTCCTTTGCCACGTCCGTCCCGGTTACCCCCATGGCGATGCCGATGTCGGCCCTCTTCAGGGCGGGGGCGTCGTTCACCCCGTCGCCCGTCATCGCCACGAATTCCCCCCTCTCCTGAAGCGCCCTGACGATCTTCAGCTTCTGCTCCGGGGCGACCCGGGCATAGACCCTGATATCCGCGACCCTCTTTTCGAACTCTGATGCGGGGAGCCGGTCGAGCTCCCTGCCGCTGAGGACCCCCCCGGCATCGTCGGCAACTATGCCGATCCTGCGCGCTATCGCCCGTGCCGTGAGGGGATGGTCGCCGGTGATCATCACCACCCTTATCCCGGCGCTGCCGCAGTGCGACACCGCCTCCTGCGCCTCCCCCCGCGGCGGGTCCATCATGCCGACCAGCCCGAGAATGGTGAGCTCCCGCTCCACGATTTCCGGGGTAAGGCTGTCGGGCAGGCTGTCCCAGCTCCTCATGGCGATGCCGAGAACCCTCATTCCGTCAGCCGCCATCCGTTCAGCCGCCGCGAGCAGCGCCTCCCTGCCGGCAGCTCCGGCGCCGGCGGAGGGCGCACCGGGGCCGGACCTTTCGCTGAGCGCCTCGATCGCCCCCTTGGTAAACGAGACAAGCTTCCCGTCCGACCAGGCGTGAAAGGTGGTCATGCATTTGCGTTCCGAGTCGAAGGGGATCTCGGCAACGCGCGCGAACTCCTGCTCCAGTTTCCCCTTCTCGAAACCTGCTCCCCGGGCGATCTCGAGCAGGGCGACCTCCGTGGGGTCGCCGATCGAGCCCCCTTCGCGGTCTTGCCGGGCGTCGTTGCTCAGCGCCAGGGCGGTAAGGAGAATCCCCGCACCATCAGGGGCTTTCCCCCCGGAAACCAGCCCTTGCAGCTCTTCCCTCCCGAGCACCGTGCCATCGAGCCAGACCTCCTCCACGGTCATCCGGTTCTGGGTGAGGGTACCGGTCTTGTCGGTACAGATGTAGGTGACGGAGCCAAGGGTCTCCACCGCCGGGAGCTTTCGGATCAGGGCATTCTGCCGGACCATCTTGCCGGCGCCGAGGGCGAGGGAGATGGTCACCACGGCGGGGAGCGCCTCCGGGATGGCGGCCACGGCCAGGGAGATGGCGGTGAGGAGCATCAGCAGGGGCTCCTCACCCCGGGTTATGCCGATGACGAAGACTATGGCGCAGATGGCGATGACGGCAAGCGCCAGCCTTTTCCCGAAGCTCGCCAGTCTCTTCTGGAGGGGGGTTCTCACCCCCTTCTCCTCCTGGAGCAGGGAGGCGATCCTGCCCAGCTCCGTTGCCATCCCGGTCTGCACCACTACGCCCGTGCCGCGGCCGTAGGTAACCAGCGTCCCCTTGTAGGCCATGTTGGTCCTGTCGCCGATCGGGAGATGCGCGTCCCGGAGCGCCACCGTCCGCTTCTCCACCGGCAGGGATTCCCCGGTGAGGGGGGCCTCCTCTATCCTCAGCTGGACGGCCTCCGTGAGCCTCAAGTCGGCGGGGACAATGGAGCCGGCTTCGAGGAGAACGATGTCGCCCGGGACCAGCCGGGCTGCGGCGACGGTCCCGGGAGTTGCCCCGCGCATCACCCGCGCCGCCGGGGCCGCCATCCCCTTGAGCGCGGCCATCGCCCGTTCCGCCCGGTATTCCTGGACGAAGCCGATGATCGCGTTCAGCACGACGATGACGACGATGGCAACGGTGTCCGACGCCTCTCCGATCGACCCCGATATGATCGCCGCGGCAATAAGGACAAGGATCATGAAATCCCGAAACTGGTCGAGGAAAATGGAAAGGGGGGACCTCCCCCGCTTCACCTCCAGCTCGTTCGGCCCGAAGGTGGCCAGGCGCCGGGCCGCTTCCGCGGCGGAGAGCCCGTCGGCGGAGGAGGCGAGCTCGTCGAGGACCTCGCCGACAGTCTTGCAATGCCAGCTCATCCCAGCCGCTCCACCGCCCGCCGCGCCGTCTCGACGATCTCCTCGGGGGATTCCCTCCTGAACTGGAGAGGTTCGCCGAAGAAGACCGTCACCTTGCCCCGCCTCGGCCAGCGGGCGCCGCGCGGCAGGACATGCTCCAGGCCGGAGATTTTCACCGGCACCACCGGTATCCCCAGCTCCTTCACCATGATTCCCAGCCCCAGCTGGAACGGGAGGAGCCGGCCGTCCCGCGAGCGCTCCCCCTCCGGGAAGATCAGGATGTTGATGCCGTGGTCGGCAAGTTTCCCCATGAACCGGAGCGAGCCGCGGAAACCGCGGGACTGGGGGAGCGGGAAGAGATTGAGGAGCCAGCTGCCGTACTCGAAGGTGAACCTCTTCCAGAGCTGCTGGAAGCGGGTCCTGAAGTTCTTGAAAAAGAACTCCTCCCAGGCGGCGGTGGCGGTCCGGTAGCGGAGCTGCCGGGGGAGGGCGAACATGACCGCGGGCTGGTCGAGGTAACTGACATGGTTGGCAACGAAGAAGACCGGACCGGGAAGCCTGGCCAGCAGCTCCGTCCCGCGCGCCTCGACGGAGACGCAGCTGCGGAACAGGGGATAGTTGAAGAGCGCGTCCCACGCCATCCTGATCCCGCGGACCGGGGGGGAATTGGTCCAGAACCGCAAATGGTCGCCCCCCCTCAGCCTCTCCCTCTTTGCGATGATCCGGCGGAGCTCTTCGACCCGCGTCTCGGGGCCGATCATGGAGTCCTCCAGGTCGAGCCGGAATTCCTGCTCCAGGTAGTTGACCAGCTCCAGCCGGGCGATCGAGGTGAGCCCCAGGTCGGCCACCAGCAGGGACTCCTCGCGGATCTCCGCCACTGCGGCGCCGGTCACCCTGGCGATGAGATCTACCAGCCTGTCCCCGGAGACCGCCCCCCCCGCCTGCTCCCGCCCCTTTCTGAGGCGCTCGAGCACCAGGAACTTCCTGATCTTCATGGTGGTGGTCTTGGGGAATTCCGCCTCGGGCCAGAGGCTCCAGCCGGTAATCTGGTGGAGCGCGTCGAGCCGGCCGTTCGCCTCCGGGATGATCTCCTCCGAGGTTCTGCCGCTCCCGTCGAGGAGGAGGACGGCGTGCACCTCCTCCCCTCCCCCCCGGTCGAGGCCGATCACGCAGGCCTCCCGCACCCCGGAGATCCTGTTCAGCACCGCTTCGAGCTCGTCGGGATAGACGTTGATCCCCGCGCCGGTGACGATCAGCTCCTTCCCCCTCCCCTTGATGGTCAGCCAGCCATCCGGGCCGATCTCCCCGAGGTCGCCGGTCCGGAACCAGCCGTCCGCGGTGAAGGCGTCCCTGGTCGCCTGCTCATTGCGGTAATAGCCGGGGAAGATATTCTCCCCCCGGGCGAGGACCTCGTTCCCCTCGATCTTCAGCTCGACCCCCGGCAGGGGCTGGCCGACCGAGCCCGGCACCTGCCTCTCCATGGTGTTGGCGGTCAGGACCGGGGCGCACTCGGTCAGGCCGTACCCCTCCACCACCCGGAACCCCATCCTCTCCCAGAAGGAGAACAGATCAGGGTCGAGGGGGGCGCCGCCGGAGACGAACATGGCAAAGTGGCGGCCAAACTTGCGCTGCACCGGATAGAAGAGGAGCCTGCGGCTCTCCGGGGAAAGCCTTTGCCCCACCTTCTGCAGCAGGCGGAAGGCCCCCTTCGCCCCTTTTTCCTCCAGCTCCCTTTCGATGGAGCTCTTCAGAAGCTGGAGGAGGCGGGGGACGGCGATCATCGCGTGGATATCCTCCTCGGCGAGGGCCTCCATGATGGCGGAGGGCTTGAGGGTGCGGAGATAGACCACCGCCGCGCCCCGGAAGAGGGGAGTGAAAAAGCCCCCCATCTGCTCGAACATGTGGGACAGGGGGAGGAGGGAGAGGAAGGCGAAGTCGGGGGTGACGGCCGGGATATGGCCGTTCACCTGGAGCAGGTTGGCGACCAGGTTTCCGTGGGTGAGGATCACCCCCTTGGGGTTGCCGGTGGTCCCGGAGGTGTAGATCAGCTGGGCGGTGTCGCCGGGCGCGGGCCGGGCCAGCTCCCGGAGCGGCGCGCCGTTCTCCAGGAGGTGTTCGAGATCCTCCAGCAGGATCGAGGTGACTCCCGTCAGCCGCTCCGGCTTGAAGCGGCTCTGGAAAACCAGCCGCGCCCCGGTGAGGTCGCGAATGGCCCCGGCCCGATCGCAGTCGGACATGAAGTCCACCGGAACCGCCAGCGCGCCGCGGGCCATGATCCCCCAGAACGCCACGGCCCACCAGGAGGAATTGGGACCCCAGAGGAGCACCCTGTCCCCCTCCCCCACCCCGATGTCCGCCAGGAGCCGGGCCAGCCTCAGGGACAGGTCATGGATCTGCCGGTACGAAAACTCGATACGCCGCACCCCGGTGCGATTAACGAAGGCGGTCTTATCCCCCCGCTCCCGGAACGTCTCAAACAGGTCGATTAATGTCCGCATGCCGCTCCTTCAGGACAGACCCGGATCAGTAGCCTGCTCCGCCGTCGATTGTGCGCTCTCCTCCACAGTATAAGGGATGAACCTCCCCGCGGCAAGCCCGGGGCCTGTCGGGGACAGGGGTAACCGCTGCCTGCCGCCGGGCCCCGGTCGGCATTCGGGACGGCATGGTTCAAGCGAAGGTTTATCCATCTGACCGTATCAACCTGTTCCGGCGCAGTATTTACTCCCAGCTCGGCATCTGCACATATCAGCATATCTACTTATAATCTTACGTAAATATCAGGCGGCCGGCCTTCCGTCCCATCCCGAACTGACAGCCGCTGAAAAAGATTGCCAAGATCGCTGCCGGCACTGTATAAACCTAGAAAAAGCATTTGGCCACAGAGGACACAGAGTTCTCAGAGAAAATCCAGGCAGTTACAGATTTAACCCATTTCACCAATAAGGTGACCTTAAAAAACGGATTTTTTCTTGTAATTACTCTGTGTTCTCTGTGATCTCTGTGGCTAATTGCCGTTTTTAGGATAAATATTGCGAGGACAAAACCCATGCCCTTCATCGCTGACCTCCATATCCATTCCCGCTTCTCCCGAGCCTGCAGCCGCGACCTCACCCCGGAAACCCTCTGGCGCTGGGGGCAGCTCAAGGGGCTCAGGGTGATCGGCACCGGCGACCTCACCCACCCCCACTGGCTCGGGGAGCTCAAGGAAAAGCTGGAGCCGTCCGGGGATGGGCTGTTCACCCTGAAGAGGGAACTCCGGACGGACGCCGTCCCGGAGTCGTGCCGCGCCGAGGTGTCGTTCCTCCTCAGCGGCGAGATAAGCTGCATCTACAGCAAGGGGGGAAAGACCCGGAAGGTCCATGCCCTGGTATTCCTCCCCGATTTCGCCGCGGCGTCCCGGCTGAACGGCGCCCTCGCCAGGATCGGCAACCTCGGCTCCGACGGCCGGCCGATCCTCGGCCTCGACGTCAAGAGGCTGCTGCAGATCGTCCTTGACGTCTCCCCGGACGCCATGCTGGTCCCGGCCCATGCCTGGACCCCGCACTTCTCGGTGTTCGGCGCCTCCTCCGGCTTCGATTCCCTGGAGGAGTGTTTCGAAGAGCTGACCCCGCATATCCACGCCATCGAGACCGGCCTCTCCTCCGATCCCCCCATGAACTGGCGGATCTCCATGCTCGACCGGCTCACCCTGATCTCCAACTCGGACGCCCATTCACCGGCAAAGCTGGGACGCGAGGCAAACATCTTCAGCTGCGGGGTCTCCTACGGGGCGATTACGGACGCTATCAAGACCGGGGAGGGCTTTGCCGGCACCATCGAATTCTTCCCCGAGGAGGGGAAGTATTACGCCGACGGGCACAGAGCGTGCGACGTCCGGCTCTCCCCCGGGGAAACAATGGCGCGCGACTGCCTCTGCCCCGCCTGCGGCAAAAGGGTGACTGTCGGGGTCCTGCACCGGGTGGAAAAGCTCGCCGACCGGCCGGCGGGGATAAGGCCAGAGGGTGCCCCACAGTTTCGCTCCGTTGTGCCACTGGCGGAGCTGATCGGAGAGGCGCTCCGGGTAGGGGTTGCCAGCAAGAAGGTGGAGAGGGCCTATTTCGATCTCCTCGGCAAGTGGGGAAGCGAACTGACTATCCTCATGGAAACCCCTCCCGCGGAGATCGCCCTTGCCGGCTACCCCCTTGTCGCAGAGGCGATCAGGAGGATGCGCCAGGGGGAGATCAGCATCATTCCCGGTTTTGACGGGGAATTCGGCCGGATCAGAGCCCTGGAATAAAGCGGGACGCGGCTCTTGGCAGTCGGGACAGAAGTGATAAAGGTTGACAACAGGGCCAATGAAAATTAAAGTGATGCAGTCATCGCCGTCCCACATCTTGCGGGGACAGATTTGAAATCTGCCCCCATCTCCCATGTCGCGCACGGAGGGTAACAATGGCCCCAAGAATCGGTGAATTGCTGGTCAATGACGGCTTGCTCACCCGGAAGCAGCTTGAGGAGGCCCTGAAATGCCAGGTCATCTTCGGCGGCAGGCTGGGGACCAATCTCGTTGAGATGGGCATCATCGAGGAGCTCGACCTGCTCCGCATCCTGGGCAAGCAGCTGGAGATGCCCTACGTCTCCCCGGAACAGTTGGCCTGCGTCCCCCCCGAAGTCATCAAGCTGATCCCCCGCGAGATCGCCGAAGAATACAAGATCATCCCCCTGAGCCTCGAAAAGAAGAGGCTCACCGTCGCCATGTGGGACCCCTCGGACCTTTCCGCCATCGACGCGGTTTCGTTCATCACCGGCTACATCATCATCCCGGTGGTCTGCTCGGAATTGCGGCTCCTCCTCGCCCTTGAGCAGTACTACGGCGTCAAGCGGGAGGTCAGATACATCCAGCTGTCCGGAGGAACGGGAATAAGGTCGAGGGAGCCCGCTGCAACAGGCCGGCAAGGGGGGGGCGCCGCGCCGATTGCACCGCAGGAGAATTTCCCCTTTGAAAACCTGTCGGGAGAGCCAACTGGGTCAGCCGCCGCCGGACACTGGGGAGAAGAGCCCGAGCCGGGAGAAGTGGCGGAAATCCTTCCGACCGTGCCGAACACCGCACCACCGCCGGAGATCTTTCAGTTCGACACCCAGCAGGTCCACCTCCCCCTGGAGGAGCCGGACATCGTCGATCTGGTCGAGGCGCCGCCGGAGATCCAGCCTCCCCCGCCCCCGGCAAGGCCTCCCCAGCAGCCCCCGGCAAGGCCTCCCCAACCCACGGCAAAGATGGTGGCGCCGCCCGCCACGGCTCCGGTCGCAGAAGCTCCCCCCTCTTCCCTCGACGCCCTCCTGGCGGTCCTTGCCGAAGCGACCGACCGTGACGCCATCGCCGAGGCGCTGGTCGCCTACGTCGGCCAGAATTTCGAGCGGGTCGCGCTGTTCATGGTGAAGGGTAAGATAGCCGCGGGGTGGAAAGGACGGCTCCGGAGGAAAGCGATCCCGGGGTTCGAGAACTTCCAGCTACCACTAGACGAGCCGTCGGTCCTGAAGATCGTGGCGGATACCAAGAACTTCTATCTCGGCCCCGTTCTCGACACCCCCGGCAACAGCAAGACCCTGGCCGCACTGGGGGGGGGAGCGGCCGACACCGCCCTCCTCATCCCGCTCATGATGATGGGGCGGGTGGTGACCATCTTCTACGTGGACGGCGGCGCGGAGCTGGGTAAAAACCTCTTCGACCTGCAGAAGCTGGTGGGGAAGGCGGCGCTCGCCTTTGAAATCCTGATCCTGAAGAACAAGATCCTGCTTGGGTAATCCCCCCCCAGAAAAGAGCTTTAGAAGAGAGTTTTTACTGTTTTTCGGAGGGATCGATGGTTTCACGCGAGTGGGGCCATTTAGAGTTGAACGGAAGCCGCTCGGATCAGCTTTGGGCTGAAGGGGCGGCTTTTCTTTTTAAAACAGCATAGTAGAAAAGAGGGGAGCACAGGTAACCGTCATGTTCGTGATTAAAAAGTGCATCGCCGCCTTCCTGCTGCCACCCGGAATCTTCGTCATTGCACTGCTGTTCCTGGGCTGGCGGCTCTGGCGCTGCAAGCGAAAAGGATTTGCCCTCTGCAGCTTCCTGCTGGCGTTGACTGTGTGGCTCCTGTCGACAGCGGTGACGGCCGAGATGCTGCATGGGCGGCTGGAAAAGGGGATCTCCATACCGCAGACGCCGAAGGGAGATGTGATCGTGTTATTGGGGGGCGGGTTGTATGATAATGTGCCCGACCTGACCGGAAGCGGCTCCCCTTCCGAAGCGATGCTGGCGCGCATCGTAACGGCGGTCCGCCTGCAGCGTCAGCTCGATGTGCCTGTCCTCGTCTCGGGGGGAGCCGTATACGGCGGCAGAACGCCGGAGGCTATCGTGGTACGGCGCTTCCTGAAAGACTTGGGAGTGCCGGACCGCAGTATCATCGTAGAGGACAGGAGCCGCGACACCATGGAAAATGCCCGCTTCAGCCGGGAGATTTTGCGGCAGCATGGCTTCCGGCGCCCCCTGCTGGTTACTTCGGCCTTTCACATGCGTCGCTCACTGGCGGCCTTCAAGCAGGCAGGAATCATCGCCACTCCCCTGGCGGCCTGTTTCAGGACCAGCCGGGGCCGCCCTCAGGTATGGGCCGACTTTCTGCCGGATGCAGGCGCCCTGCATGGAACAGCCACGGCACTGCGGGAATATCTCGGCCTGCTTTTCTACCGGCTGGGCGGACAGGGTGCCACATGACATCAGGTCCGGAGAACATCCCGGAGAACAGACAAGAACGGTATGGCACGCACATGTCAGGAAATCAGCCAGCCGAGCACCCCGGCGCCGAGCATGACGGCGGCGACGGCCCCCTTCGCCTTCCAGAGATAGGAAGCGGCGAGCGCCAGCGCGAAGATGACCGCACCCGGAAGATCGGTGACCGCCTCGCGGAACAGGCCGAGCGCGGTGAAGGCGATCAGCCCCACCACCCCGGCGGCAATCCCGTCCAGGAAGGCGTGCACCCCCCTGTTCTCCACGAGCCTCTCGATGTACCCCTGGCCGATCAGGGTGAAGGCGAACGAGGGAAGGAAGATTCCAGCGGTGATGGCCGCCCCCCCCGGCAGGCCGCCGCCGAGGAACCCCACGAAGGTGGAGAAGATGATGAGCGGCGCGGGGATTATCCCGGAGAGGGCGAGGCCGTCCAGGAACTGGGCGTTGGTCATCCATCCCCCGGTGACCACTGCGTCGTGCTGGAGGAAGGGGATCACCGTGTACGCCCCGCCGAAGGTCAGGAGGCCGCTCCGCAGGCCGTAGCCGAACAGGGCCGGTAGTGAGGGATGGAGGTAGTAGGCGGACTGCGCCGCGAGGGCAAGCGGCAGGACCAGGAAGGTACGGAGCGGGGCGGCGCTACCGCGCCTGACCAGGACGTACGCGGCGCCAGCCAGTGGGAGGGTGACCAGGAAATGGACCCCGGCCATGCCGGCGATCCCGGCGCCGACGGCGATCCCCCAGAGCCAGGGATCGACCAGGGCATGGCCGCCGATCCGCTGCACGGCGCGGACGATCACCGCGGCCACGGCGGGCTTGCAGCCATAAAAGACGGCGGCGAACAGCGGCGAGGCGATCCCGTATGTTACGTAGAACCAGGAGAGCGCCAGCATCAGGACGAAGCCGGGGAGCATGAACCCCAGTCCGGCCAGAAGCCCGCCGATCCGCCCGCCGGCCACCATGCCGAAGTAGACGCAGAGCTCGTGCGCCTCCGGACCCGGCAATGCCTGGTACACGGCCAGGACCCGGTTGAAGCGCTCGCGGGAGACCCACCGCTCCTCCTCCACCAGCTCCTGGCGGATCATGGCGATCTGGGCGACGGGGCCGCCCCAGGCCAGGGCCCCGAAGCGGAGAAAGCGGAGGAACAGCCGCCCGTGCGGTTCCCGCGGCGGGGTCGGCTGAGTTTGGCTATTGGGTGTATTTTCGGGCATGCGAGACTCACAATGACTCGGAAACAGTACGACCGGCCTGATAGTTTGCCACACCTGACGGCGGCAAGTCAAACCGGAACCTGTTGTCCCCGGCCCTCCATGCATCTTGACTTGCCGCAAGGCAAGGCGTATCTTTGGACGCATCAAGGACGCCCGCCTTCCTGCAGAAAGCTCCTGTCATGCGCCTATTGGCCCGATTGATTGTTTTCCTCCTGTTCATGCTGCTCTTCGCCGGCCCCCGACCGGCCGTCGCGGAACTACGGGTTTCCCTGGCAAAAGATCTGGAGCCGGGCCGTCATTTTCTGGTCACCAGTCAGCTCCTTTACGGGGGGATTCACGGCGGCCGTGTCAAGTTGCTCGACAGCTCCTTTCTGTCCGTTGGTGAGGAGAGGCGCATCTCTGTTCTGGCGGTCGTCCCGTTCTTCTATAACAAGGTCGCTGCCCACGCCCTGCACCCTGCCTATCACCTGGCTGATTCCGTCACGTCCGACAAGATCCCTTTTGCCCTGCGCACAGTCACCCTGAACACACTGGCACCGCAGAGCTGGCGGTTTCTGCTCGATAGCGGCGCCCCCCTCAGGAAAGGCGGCATCGGCATCCGCGCCGTAGACGTCAACGGCCACTTCAACATGATTCTTCGCCACTACTTGCCGGCGTTCGATCGCGCAGGCATTCAGGAAGATCTGCGTCAGTATCTTCCGCTGCTGCGGGAAATGGCCGCCTTTGCCCACAGCGAGCCGGCGCTGAAGAACAGCAAGACCGGCATGGCGCGGATATCATCGGGCAGCCCCGGACAACATGACGAGGCGGTCGAGATGACCGAGGCAGCCTATCGGCGCCAGTTGGACCAGCGTCTGGGCGAGATTGCCGGTTGGCTGGCTTTACCACAGAAAAAACGGCGCCTCATGCACGACTGGATGGAGAAGTTTCACAAATCGGAATACGTTTACCGGGAGATGATGGACGACAGCGATCGCCGACAGATCATGCGACTGCTCGAACAGAGCCAGCAGCAGAACCCGCTGCGTACCGTCGCGTGGACCAACGGCGAGACCGGCATCCGTTACACCTTTTATCTCAACACGCGCACCGCCGGCAAGGACGGTCACGGCTACCGGACCGATCTGACCGTTGATCTGAATCCGCTGCTCGGGGCAAACGATGATCAATGGTATCGAAAACGCAGCTATCCGAATTTTTCCATGGGGAAGGATGGCGTCTGGAGAATGCAGTAGTTCGCCAAAAACAGCAGCGCAAATTCACGGCATGAGAATTCACTGACATCTCAGGGAATAGGAACTTACTGACACACCACTTCTTGCGCTCAGATTCAGATGAGATGCAAACGGTATATTGGTAGGTTCCGAGTCCCTCAGGAGGAAAACATGGCACAGAACGCCTCGGCCTTCGAGGAATTCCTGAAGAAACAGGAGATCGTCCTCGAAAAGAACATCCACGAAGACAACACGCTGTACGTCATCCGCGAGAGCCTGGAGCAAGTTGGGCCGGTTTCGCTGATGGCCCTCTTCAACGACAGCGACCGGTACGTAACCCTGATCTGCTACAAGTACCTGGAGTTCCCCGCAGAGAAGAGGCCGGCCATGCTGGAGCTGATCAACACCCTGAACGCCGAATATACGATGGTCAAGTTCGTGGCAACGGGTGATGCGGTGTCGGTCCAGATAGTGGTCCCGTTTCACGACAACTTCACCCCCGAAGTGATCGTCGACATGGTATCGCTCATCTTCCAGTCGATGAAGGAAGAGCATCCCCGGATCATGGGGGTCCTGAAATAAGGATTAGTACGACTTGAAAAGTCGTTGATTAACCACTCCCGGGAGAATAGATGAATGCCCACCATTCGCGTTAGCTGCCCCCACTGCGCCTTCAGCCGTGATGTCCCCGGAGACAAGGTGCCGGACCGCCCGGTTCGGGTGACCTGCCCCCGGTGCAAGCAGGCCTTCGAATTCCAGAAGCCCTCTCCGCCCCCTGCGCCGTCCGAACCGGCCGTTGCCGCCGCTCCCCGGCAACCGGACAGCCGGGCGACTGCTCCCTCCCCTACCCCGCCTTCTCCACCCGGCCCCCCACCGGTCGGGGCTCCGCCGACGTCGGCTCCGAACAGGCCGCCAGCGGAAAGGCCGATTCGCGTCCCGCCTCCTCACCGGCTCCTGGAGGTCGGCGAACTGTTCGCCGAGACGTGGGATGCCTTTCGCCGCCGCTGGCTGCTGCTGATCGGGCTCCTCCTGCTGGCACTCGCCGCCGCCCTGCTGCCGCCGGTCATCGTGGGCGGGGGTATGGCGTGGCTCGGGAAGAGCGGGGTCACCATCGACGGCACGGCCTTTATCCTGCTCGCCGCTCTGGCGGCCGTCGCCGCCTTCATCGCCTTATTCCGGGGCCTGGCGGCACTCATGGCGGCCGCTGTCGATGACGGTATCGGCTTCAGGGAGGCCCTCTCGCGGGGGAGAGCCTCATGGGTCGCCCTCTTCTGGGTCTCGTCCCTCTACGGGTTCATCGTCGGCGGGGCATCGCTGCTCCTCATCATCCCCGGGATAGTTGCGGGGGTCTGGTTCTTCGCCGCCCCCTACATGACTGTAACCGGCGACGCCCGCGGCATGGAGGCGCTGCTGAAGAGCCGCGCAATCGTAACGGACCGCTTCTGGCCGGTCTTCCTGAGGCTGTTCCTCGTCTGGCTCCTTTCGATCGTTGTCGGGATGATCCCCATTGCCGGCCCGCTTCTCGCGCTTGCCATGGCGCCGTTCACCATCCTCTACCAGACCATCCTCTACCGGAGCCTGGCGCAATCGGCCGGGAGCGCAGCTTTTCCCTGCGCCAGCGGAGACAAGGCCCGCTGGCTCCTCCTCGGCCTGGCCGGCTATCTGCTGGTGCCGGTCGCCATCGTCGCGATCTTCGGCGCCTCCTTCGTCGGCAGCCTGCTGCCGCTCCTGAAGCTGGGCTCTGCGGCAGTGCAGGGGCGCCAGGTCATCACCATCCCGCCCCCCTCCGGGGAACTCCCCGAAGGCTTCCCTCAGGGGATCGGCGCAGGTGGAGCCTCCACGCCGCCGGCCGGCGCGGGTCCGACACCCACCATCGAGATCGGCCCGGCCCCTGGCCCGGCCGCAGCGGGGAGCCAGTTCCGGGCGACCGACCTGAGCGTCTTCATCTATGCAGTCAACGCCCCCGGGACGATCCGGGTCAACGGCCAGGAGTTCGAGGTCATCAAGTCCGAGCCGGACATGCAATACAACATCAACTCCTTCGGGGAACACTTCCGGCCGGGGGAGAACAGCATAGACCTGGACGTCACCCCGACCCCCGGCGACGGGCGGAGTCTCTCTCCCTCAATACACATGAAGGTTTCCCAAGGGGGGAAGGTGCTCGGGGAGTGGCGGCTCTCCGACAAGGATGGCTGGCCGCGTTCGGTAACGGTCGTCATCCCCGAAGGGCTATCGCCATGAAGTGGCAGATCAGAGGATCGTCGAACAGGAAACGGCTCCTCCTCGTCCTGCTCGCTCACCTGCTCCTTCCGCTCCTTGCGGGGTGCGACCGGCTGCCGTTCTCGAACGGCTCGCAGGAGGTGGTGGCTGCCTACGTCGCCTTCCGGACCGCCATCAGTGCCGGAGACGTGCAGCAGGCCGCCTCGCTTATGGCAGCGACGCGGGCAGAGGAGATCGCCGCCGACCCGGCGGCCCCGGACAAGCTGAGGTTCGCCGCCTTGATGATGCCGGGGACCATGACGGTCATGGGGGTGACCATCAAGGAGGGGAAGGCCACCCTCCGCCTCCGGGAAGGGGCACTGGTCACTCTGGCGGGGGGCTCGACGGCGCCCCCCCTCGGACCGGTTCCCGCCCTTTCCTCCTCGGGTGTCACCGGTACCGTCAACCTCGTTAAGGAGCGGGGAGACTGGAAGATCGACAAGGAGTCATGGAACCACGACATGGGGGCGAACCCTTTTCAGTCTGCGGCCGCGCGCCCGTTCTTCCGGGAGGGGGAGGAGCTCCCCCGGCTCCTGAAGACCATCGGCGGAAAAGGGGAAAGCCAAATGCGGGGGAGCGTGGCGCTCACCCCGGACGGCACCTCGCTGGTCACCGCGGGCTACGGCGATTACACCGTTTCCCGCTGGAGCGTCGCCGAGGGCCGCGAGATGGCGTCCGTCAAGATGGAGCACCGTCCCACCGCCGTGGCGCTCACCCCGGACGGGAGCACCGCCATCACCCTCGACGCCTACGGCGGGGTCACCTTCTGGCCGCTGACGCCGGAGGGGTTCGGCACGCCGGAGCGCACCGGCTCGGTGGGGCAGTGCCACGACATCGCCATCAGCAGGGACGGCCGCTACCTGGCGACCGCCAGCTTCGACAAGTTCGTCGCCGTCTGGGACATCGCCGCCAGGAAGGAAATCGCCCGGGCCACGATGCCGACGCCAATGCGCAGCGTCGTCTTCTCCCCTTCCGGACAGCTCCTGGCTGCAGGGAGCGGCCACAACAGCTTCACCCTGTGGGACCTGGAAACGGGCGCCGGCCGGACCTACACCATACCAAAGGTCGATGCCAAGTCCGACGTCAGCGGCATCGCCTTCAGTCCCGACGGCAAGCGGCTCGCCACCACCCACATGGACAGCAGCATCACCCTCTGGGACGTCACCACCCAGAAAGAGGTGAAAAACTTCTTCGTCTCCGGGTCTTCCTCATGGAGCGTCCGCTTCAGCCCCGACGGGGTGCTCTTCGCCACCGCCACCCAGGGGGGAAACATCCATCTCTGGGACGCGCAGAGCGGAAACAAGCTGGGGGTGCTCCAGGGCCAGCCGTCCCAGCCACAGGGGCTCGCCTTCTCGGCCGACGGCTCACTCCTCTTCTCGGCGGGGGAACAGGGGGAGGTTGCGGTATGGGGGAAGGAGTAGCGACTTCCCTTCCTGAAAAATCTGGACGCATTCCCTGTCTTACGGTATGTTATCCAGATTCTGCCGGATCAATGCGCCGCCCCTCAACGGGGCATCAACAAGGAGGACAGGATGTTCGCGACGAATGATGATTTGGGAGCCGCGCTCTTCAAGACATGGAGCAACACGCAGCGCCGGGACGAGATCGCCAGGCTGGTAGAGGGTTACCGCAACGGTGTGCCTGTGGGCATCCTGTGCAAGATGGCCGAAACCATCGCCGGGAGTCGCAAGCAGGCCCGGAAGCACCTTCATGAAATGTTGACGCAAGAGGAACGCCAAGCCGCCATAGATAAGGAGACAGGGGGGATGCTGATACTGGTGAAGGAATTCATGCAGTAGCTCGAAGCCGGCGCCCGAAGAAGAGAGGTCCCGCCAACTGAGAATTTCCCTTGAAACGAGATCAATCGTTATCAATTGGCGCCTCACCCGCAACATTACATATATATCGATAATGCATTGAAATAACGAGGTTTTTTGCAATTCGTTGTTGACATCCCGGAATGGTAAGCAGTATACTTTAATAAAACGGATTCTGTGAAGTCGCCCCGAAAAGCCGAACCCCTGGTAACAGGGGGGTGGAAAGCGGCGGGTCTTTGCGTTGAAGACGACCGAGCTGCCGAAGGATTTTATGATTGGATCCCACGGTGTGTTCGGTCGTTTTTTGTTCGGCGCGACAGACGGCCAACCGGCAAATTCCCTGAGAATGACCAGGGAAGAAAGGAGGCGTCTTATGCTACCGTTCAAAACAGACAAACTGGAACTGTTGCCAGGATTGTGCAGGAAATGGACACAGCGGGCGCTCAGCTTCGGCTTTGCCCTGGTGTTGGCAGCCGGATCTCTCGTTGCGCCGGCGTATGCCATCGACCCGGGCGTACCGGGGAACGTCTTCGAACTCGACAGGAACGCCACCGACGAAGGCGCTAACACCAAGGACGACTGGGCAAACGTGCTGTTCAAGGGCCCCAACATCGTTAACGGCGATATCATCGCCACAACCCTGTGCTCCAACGGCCATTGCGATCAGGACTGGCCCGGCGTCCTGCCCGACCCCCCCGGCATCAGTCTCTTTGTCCAGGGGTCGAAGGACACCCTGGATATCACCGATTGGTCGTGCCGCGATCAAAAGGCACCCGACAAGGATGAACTGACCAATGCCTATGCGGTTGCCTACAAGGTCCCCAACAATGGGGGCAACGATCTGATAGCCTTCTTCGGGGCCGACCGCTTCGACAACGCCGGGACCGCAACCATGGGCTTCTGGCTCCTGCAGGCATCGATCCCCCAACCGGCCTGCCTGCCGACAGGCGACGGGAGGTTCCTGGATGCACTGGGTAGCCCGGCGGTTCATGCGGTCAACGATCTCCTCGTCGTCGCGGACTTCACCAACGGCGGCGCCATCGGCACCGTGCGGGTATTCAAATGGGTCGGCAGCGGCGGCAGCGACGGCGCCCTCGACAAGCTGTTCGATTCCCAGGGGAGCCCGAACGTGGATTGCTTCAACGCGCCCGCCGGCGACATCTGCGGGACCATCAACCAGGGCCCGACCGCCTCGCCATGGACCTACATTCCCAAAGGGGTGGCCACTGACTCCCCCTTTATCACTTTCGGCTTCATGGAGATCGGGGTCAACCTCTCCCGTGTTTTCCAGGGGACCGTCCCGTGCTTCAGCACCTTCGTGGCGGAAACCCGCAGCTCCGCCGAACCGAACGCCTCCCAGAAGGACTTCGTGATGGGGAGCTTCAACGTCTGCGGCATCGACGTGAGCAAGGACTGCACGAACAACCAGGCGAACGTGGATGTCACTCCGATCCAGTTCAGCTACGATGTCGGCGGCTGCATCACCAACACCGGCTTCGGCTCGGTGACCGATTTCGCCCTCAGCGACTCTCCCGACCCGCTCACCAATCTGAAATTCTACCGGCCGAACTCGGGCTTCGAGCCTGACGCCACGGCGTGCGAAAGCTACGGCACCCTCAAGGCCATTGTGGACGCCGGTAATGCAACGGAGATCAACTCGAGCGCATCCATCGCGCCGGACGAACGGATCATCTGGCTCGCCAGCTTCACCAGCACCGTGAATGGGCAGCACGACACCGTGACGGCGACGGCCCGGTCGGGAAGCGGCGGCCCGGTACTCACTCCGGCCACGGACGATGCTTTCTGTCCTTCGAGGCAGTTCAACCCCGGCATCGACGTGGAAAAGGATTGTACAGTTCTTCTCCAGGACGCCGGCAGCCAGCTGGTTGTGAAGTCCCGCATCACCGGGTTTGTCTGCAATACCGGTGACGTGCCCCTTGACAACGTCACCGTCGTCGATTCGACCGCGGGCGGACCTCCGGGATCCGACATCCCCAACCCGATCCTGGGTCCGATTTCTCTCCCGAGGCAGGCAAACTATCCCACGGTGGATTGCACCGCCACAATTGGAGATCCTCCAACACCAAATCCGTCCGTGGTGTTCTACGATGTGACCTATACCCCGGATACCCTGCCGACAGGAGCGAATGCGGCACGCTTTACCTTCAGTGACCAGGTGACCGCAACGGGCACTCCTCCGGCCGGTGCCGGCACGACCAGGACAGATACTGACTCTGCTGAATGCTCGCTCTGCCCGGAATGCGCGGCGTGTACCCAGACCTTCATAGGCCCGGCCTCCTTGGACAAGAAGGCTAAACCGCATAAGAAATAGCACAACCGGAGCAGTCTTCCGCACTGACGTGCGGAAAAGGAACGGGGCGATGGATATCTTTCCATCGCCCCGATTTTTCTTTCATGCCCGGCGCAGGGGTGTTACCGCTTGCCCCCACCTTTTGTCGTGCTGCCGACGGTCACACTCACCAGCGCCGAGGCTGAGCCGCCCCGCCCGTCGCTCACGTTGTAGGAGAACTGGTCGCTGCCGCCGAAGCGGCGCTTCGGCGTGTAGGTCACGGAGCCGTTGGCGTTGACGGTCACCGTGCCGTTCGCCCCCTGGGTGACGGACGCCACGGCAAGGGGATCGCCGTCCGGGTCGCTGTCGTTGGCCAGGACCTGGATGGTCACCGCGGTATTCGCGGCGGTGGTCGCGGCATCGGCTGCGGCTGCCGGCGGATGGTTGGCGGACGCGGCATTCACCACGTAGGTGACGGCAAGGGAGGCGCTGCGGCTCGGGACCGCGCTGTGTACGGCCGCTATCGTCACCGGATAGAAGCCGTCGGCGGCGCTCGTTGCCGAGGTCACGGTCAGGACGGCGGTGGCGCTTGCGCCGGGGGGGAGGTTCAGGGAAGGCTGGCTGAAGTGCCCGCTCCATCCGGCCGGGAGTGTTGCCGAGAGGTCGAAGACGGCATTCGAGCAGAGCGCGGAATCACCATTGACAACGGTGACGTCGAAGTTCACCGCGCTCCCCGCCCCGACCCACGGTCCCTGGGCCGGGGTGAGCGACAGCGACGGATTGGCGGCGACGCAGACCGGCTGACTGAAGGAGACGCTGACACTCGCCCCGCCGGTTCCGACGTCATTGGCGGTGATCGTCACCCCAGAGGCCGGATCGGTGTAGCTCCTGCCGGCCGGCAGCGCCGGGTCGTTCCAGTCCACGGTCTGGCTCTGCGGGTTCATGTCGAGAAGATAGCTGCTCCGGTAATCCCCTTCGGTGCCGACATGGACCGCCAGGCCATTGAGGGCCGAGGCGTAGAATGAGCCGGTCAGCCAAGAGTCGGTGCCGACCGCCTGCCTGCTCTCCACGAAGAAATAGGTCGTCTTGCCGCTGACCGGGTCGGTCCCCTGGGGAATCTGCAGCGCCTTAACTCCGGCACCGGTGGCGGCGTAGGGCTCGATGCCGTAGGTGCCATTCGCGACGACATGGGTGAGAAGCGGCGACGAGCCGTAGTCGAGCCAGCCGAGGCGCTGTTTCTGGAAGGCGGTGAAGTGCCCGGCCGAGGTGTTCCCCATGGCATCGAGGACGTCGCCGTACTCGACCGGGGTCCCCCCCGCAGCGTAGGGCTGGGTGCCGCACTCCAGGGCGTTGGAGTGGGCCAGGCCGAAGTTGTGCCCCAGTTCGTGGATGACCGTCTTGGCGACCGAGAGGGTCCCTTCGAGCCAGGTCTCAGATGGGCTGCCGCCAACTGTCCCCTGGTTACCTATCTTGTTGCCGACGGAGGGAAAGGCATAAATAAAGCGGCTGTAGGCGGAGAGGTTGATCCCGGCGTTCGTGGCGGCCTGCCGCGCATAGTACGAAATAGAGCTTGCGGAAGGCGCAGTCACGTCCACCGGAATGGTGAACCAGCCGGCGACGTCGCCGGTCAGCCAGGTCTGGCCGGAGGAGTTCTCGCGGTAGAAGTCGTTCGGCACGCCGAACACCAGGGTGCGCGCCTGCTCGATGGTCCAGGGCTGGCTCTGGTTACCGGGGAAGTTGACCAGCAGGACCAGCACCCGCTGCTCGCCGAAGGTGTTGGAGGGGATGACGGTAGTGCCGCCGGTGGTAGTGGCACCGTCCAGCCTCATGACAAGGAGGTTCGCAGAGAGGGAAGGATCGACGACCAGCAAAGCTTCCGCGGAATCTGCGCCCAGAGCAACCCCTCGCGCCCGCACCTTTGCCCCGCTCAGCAGCTCGGGGGGCGCAGCGGTGAAGCTCAGTTTGAATCTCCCGCCGTTGCTCGACAGGTAGTAATGGAGCGAACAGCGCTCATCCTTCTCCTCTGTCATTACCTGCACGGTCCCCTCAAGGTCGACATGCTCCTCGATCTCGGCGCGCGCCGCAGCAGGGAGGCTGTCGCGCACCCTGGCCGGCATTGCCACCCTGAGCACAACAGCGGGGTCGCTCTCCACAGCCTTTGTCAGCAGCAGCCGGCGTTCCCGCGCCAGTTCGACGAGTTGTGCCTGGATCGCCGGACGGGCGCTCTCGGTGGCCTTCTGGAATTCCCTTGCGAACGCGACAAGAGACAGGGTGCGCTGTTCGACCGCTGCACCGGCCACTCCCTTGCCATTACCCGCTAAAACGGGCTGGGCCATCACCCCGTGCACGGAAACTCCCGTCAAAACCGCGGCTGCCAGCGTCAGGATTGCCAGTATCCTTTTCATCTTGCTCCTCCTCCGTACCTTCCCCGGGCACAAAGAAGCCGGGGCCTGATACCTGTTGTGGCATTTCGGCAACCCGGCTGTCTCAAGGAGACCCTGTAGGCTTTCCGCCCCATTCTCGCGAATGGTTTAGTATTATCGTCTACCTATGTCCTGATGAATGCCTTACTCGAACATGTATCCTCATTGAGCTGGGCGCGAACGGAATGGGCCATCATAGACGAACATCCAGTTGAGAGTCAAGGAAGACCTGCCTGAATCGCTACCCACCAGACATAGTCAGCAATAGGTATGCCATCTTGCCTGGGCCATCAATACCCGATATTACTGACCTTTATTGGGTTATCCGGCAGACATGGGTCACAGAAATTGAACAAGGGGACAAAGGATTGTCTGAAGCAGCGCGAATTGACTGCCAAATCCCGACTGAACAGGTAGCCGGAATCTGCACAGCAGCTGGGCATGGGGGCACCTCTATTCCCCCCGTGGGCTGGTAAATTAACGGGTCGCTACTGGTAAAACGATGTTTACATCTGTCCCGCAACCATGTATGTTTGCAACGTTGTCTTCCTGCGCATGTTTGAGATGGCAGCGAAAGCAGAGACTGCTCGACGGAGAATGATCATGGCGGCGGAAATGCATACCATCTGCGACGGTTCAAGACGCAAAATGCTCGGCGAAATATTCGTCGAGCGGGGCCTGCTTTCAGAGGTCACGGTCCAGCGGATGGTA
This sequence comes from Geobacteraceae bacterium, assembly GCA_023701365.1. Lineage (GTDB taxonomy): Bacteria > Desulfobacterota > Desulfuromonadia > Geobacterales > Geobacteraceae > JAMPXD01. The sequence continues at coordinate 72 of JAMPXD010000031.1, read as the reverse complement.
GATCATGCAAGGGCCAAGAAAATCCGTTTCGGGACCTTCCTCGAACAGGTCGGGCTTATCACGCCCGAGGAG
>JAMPXD010000222.1 GCA_023701365.1 Geobacteraceae bacterium | reverse complement strand
GCGGAAATTTTCGCCGGCATGCGGCCGCACGAACAGGAAAAAACCAGGGGACTCCTCGACAACCTGGAAGTCGTCCCGGTAACCCGCGCCATCGCGGAAAAAGCAGGGCTTTACAAGGGGGGCATCAGGAGCCACGCGCTGGAGCTGGACGACTGCCTCATCGCCGCAACGGCCCACCTGCACAAGGCGACCCTGGCAACCGGAAACGACAGGCATTACCCGATGGATGACATCAATATAACCGTGGTTACCTGCGGATGAGCGGCAAGAGGATCACCTTGGAGGAGCTGGACCGGAAATAGCAGAAACACATCAACACTATCAGCATTTAATGTACAGCAGACTTACATTCAATGTTCCCACCTCACCGCAGCAATTCTCGCTACCGACACCCCAGTCCCAGTATAAACACCACCAAATCAGCCATTTGAACAGTTTTTGGAAAGTTGGCACACTCCCTGCCATTGCTTTTGTATCAGGTCAACAAACGCAGCAGGGAGGCACCCATGGAAACCTTCTTCATCAAGCTGGCAGTCGCCGTCATTCCCCTGGTCACCCTCGTTGCCATCGTCACCCTGACGGACATCTTTTCCCGGAAACGGGTGTCTGTAAAGCGCCGCGCAAAACGGAACCGGGCAGCAGTCCGCCATGCCTTCGCAGTCGCTGCCACGCAGAAATGGTTCTAGTACCCTGCAACATCTTCCCCCTCCCCATCCCTCCCCCTCCTGGGGAGGGTGTCAAGCTCCTCCCCCAAGCGGGGGGAGGTCGGGAGGGGGGTGAGAGGTTGCGAAATATATAGTGTTACAGGTACTAGGACCATCATCAATTTCGTATTTCTCGTAGGGTGGGTTAGCGCAGCGTAACCCACCAGCCGGCAACGAACGGTGGGTTACGGCGATGAATCCGCCTAACCCACCCTACCTATTTTATTGAGTTACAGGATATTTAGGGGGTGCAGTCATGACAACCGGGATAGTTGCGGCAGTTGCAGGGATGTTGGTCGGCGGATTGCTCGGCGGTCCCCGCTCCGGCTTCTCCGGGGTGCTCTGGGGAGGTTGCCTCGGCTACCTCCTCTTTGCCATTTTCCAGCTCCGCCAGCGGCTGGACGAAATGCAGCAAAATCTGGAGACGCTCCAAAAGCGCTACAGGGAAGGCTCTCCGGAAAAGCAGCGGGAAGCCGCGAGGCCTGAACCGGTACGAGCGCCCGCAGACAGCATCATCGACCTGGTCGAGCCCGCCGAGGAGTTGTTTATCTCCGGGAGGAAAGAGCCCCGGCCACCACGGTTCACCTCTCCCGCGTGCGCGCCACCCCCGGAAACGCCCCCACCGGCCCGGGCGCCGAAGGCCCCATCCCCGCCACCAGCGGCGCAGGCAGCGGCCCCGCAATGGCTCGCCAACCTGGTCAGCGGCGAGAACCTGCTGGTCAAGCTGGGGGTGGTGATCCTCTTCTTCGGGGTCTCGTTCCTGGTGAAGTACGCGGCCCAGCACGGCCTCTTCCCCCTAGAGCTGCGCCTCGCCGCCGCGGCCCTCGGCGGCCTGGCCCTCCTCTCGGTCGGCTGGCGGCTGCGCAACGAGCGGCCGGTCTACGCCCAGGTGATCCAGGGGGGCGGGGTCGGCATCCTCTACCTGACCACCTTCGCCGCCATGCGCCTCTACCACCTGATCCCGACCGCCGCCGGCTTCGCCCTGCTGGTCGTTATCTGCACCCTCGCCGCAGCGCTGGCGGTACTGCAGGAGGCCCCTCCCCTGGCGGTGCTCGGCAGCGCCGGCGGCTTCCTCGCCCCGGAGCTCGCCTCCATCGGCAGCGGCAGCCACGTCATGCTGTTCAGCTACTACGCCCTCCTCAACGCCGGGATCATCGGCATCGCCCGGTTCCGCGCCTGGCGGGGCCTCAATCTGCTCGGCTTCCTCTGCACCTTCCTGGTCGGCGCCTCCTGGGGCGGCCGCTACTATCGCCCCGACTATTTCGCCACCGTCGAGCCGTTCCTCGTCCTGTTCTTTCTCTGCTACACCGCCGTGCCGCTCCTCTTTGCCCGCCGCCAGCCGGAGGGTGCGCGGGGACAGCTCGATGCCACCCTGGTGTTCGGCACGCCGATCGTCGCCTTCCTCCTCCAGGCCGGGCTGGTGCAGCGCTACCAGTACGGCCTCGCCTGGAGCGCGCTTGCCCTCGGTCTCTTCTATCTCGGCCTCGCCACCGTCCTGTTCCGCAAGGCCCCGCCGGCCCTGCGCCTCTTCGCCGAGGCGTTCCTCGCCCTCGGCACGGTGTTCGCCACCCTGGCGATCCCGCTCGCCTTCGACGGCCGCTGGACCGCCGCCGCCTGGAGCGCGGAGGGGGCGGGGCTCGCCTGGGCCGGGCTGCGGCAGGAGCGGCGGCTCGCCCGCGGCTTCGGCTATCTCCTTCTGATCGGCTCCGGCATCGCCTTCCTCGGCGAAGCCGGGCGTCCCACCGGCGCCTGGCCGGTGCTGAACGGCTTCTACTGCGGCTCCCTGCTGGTAAGCGGCAGCGCCCTGGTCACGGCCCGCTTCCTCCACCGCCACGGCGACCGCCGCGCGTCGTGGGAAACGGGGATGGAGGCGCTCCTCTTCGCCTGGGGCATGGCGTGGTGGCTCGGCTCGGGGCTCCACGAGATCGCCGGGCACACCATCCCGGCATGGGAAAACGGCGCCTACCTCGCCTTTATCGCCCTCTCCTGCGGCGGCTGCGGCCGGCTCCGCTCCCGGCTCGGCTGGCCCCTCCTCGACTGGCCGGCCCTCGGCCTCCTCCCCGCCATGGCCGCCTTCGCCGGCTACCTCCTGATGATGGGGGAGAGCCACCCCTTCGGCCAGGGGTGCTACCTCGCCTGGCCCCTCGCCTTCGCCGTCTGGTACGCCATCCTCAGGGGAGATGAGGACCGTCACCCCCGGCTCCCCGCCATCGCCCATGCCGCACCGCTCTGGCTCATGGCTGGCCTCCTTGCCTGGGAGATCGACTGGCGGATCGGCTCCCGGCTGATGGGGCTGGGAACCTGGGCCATGACCGCCTGGGGGGTGGTGCCGGCGCTCCTGGCGCTGCTTATTGTCCGCCACGGGAAGCGGATCTCCTGGCCGGTCGCCCGCCATTATCCGGCCTACTTCGGCTGGGGGAGCGGTCCGCTCGTCCTGTTCGGCTGGCTCTGGCTGGTGTGCGCCAACCTGACCCAGGCGGGAGACCCCTGGCCCCTCCCCTACCTGCCGCTCCTGAACCCGCTCGACGCCGCCACGCTCCTCGTCCTGGTCACCCTGGCCGGCTGGTACCTGCGGATGCCCTCCGCGCTCCCCGCCCTCGCCGCCGAGCTCCCCCACCGGGAGCTGCGGGCCGCCTTCGGCGCCACCGTCTTCCTCTGGCTGAACGCCCTGCTGCTCCGCACTATCCACCACTGGGGAGGGGTGGCGTTCACCCCCCAGGCCCTGTTCGCCTCCCGGCTGGTGCAGAGCGCCATCGCCATCTTCTGGAGCCTGGCGGCCCTGGCGATCATGACCACCGCCACCCGCCGCGCCTCGCGCCCTTTCTGGCTCGCCGGGGCGACGCTGCTCGGCGCGGTGGTGGCGAAGCTGTTTCTGGTGGACCTGGCCAACCACGGCACCGTCGAGCGGATCGTCTCCTTCGTGGCGGTCGGCATCCTCCTCCTGGTGATCGGCTGGTTCTCGCCGGTGCCGCCCCGCCGCGGGGAAGGGGGTGCGGCATGAGCGAGAACACCTTGATTTCTCTCGCAAAGCCACAAAGAGCGGTTTATTTTCAGTCAAATTCATAAGGAGGTTTCATCATGAAAAACCGTATCTCCACATTACTCTGTCTTGTCGTTCTCAGCTTCACAGCTCTTTCCGGCTGCGCCCAGCACATTGCCAGAAGTTCCTCCTCTGCGTCTCTCGCCGAGATCTTCGAGCCGATTAAAGAGTCAAGACAGACTGCCCGGAAAACACCCTTAACCCTCCCCGCTTCCGTGGCCATCGTGACCGTTCCCGGCAAACAGCCCAACGGCAGGCACGTACCCAATACCACCCTCCGCCAGGCTGCCGAAAAGCTGAAGCAGCAGCTTCTCGCCAGCCCCAGATACGTCAGCTCGGTTGCGGTGGTTACCGAGGAGGATATCAAAGGCAGGATTTCCCTCGAAAAGATACGGGCAGTCTATGCCGCGGATATCGCCATCATCCTGTCCTACCAGCAGGACCAGAGGAGTACCCAAAGCGGCGCGGCCGGGCTTATGGACGCAACGATTGTCGGGATCTTCCTCGTTCCCGGAGTCGAGCTGAAAACGGCCAGCGTAATCGACGGCAAGGTCATCCATATCCCGAGTAACGCCATCGTTTTCAGGGCAAGCGGTACGGATGAGCGCTCCTTTCACTCCACGACCTATGCCAGGAATGGCAATGCCACGGAAGAGTCCATCAACAGTATTCTGGCGGCGACGACCGACTTCGGCAATTCGTTGACCGGAAAACTATCGAAGTTCGACAACTACGACTTCTCCCAGGCCGTTCCGGTGTCGGTCCTGACAGCAGGCAATGCCGCGGATGCGGCCATGGGCAAGCCCGCCAACGACTACTGGGAAAAAGTGGACAACTATAAATCAACCGGTGGCGGTGCGTTCGGCATTATCCCGCTGCTGATCTCTGCAGCCGTCTGTTGTGCTGCATGGCGCCGCAAGTGATCTTCGCCATTATTGTCGCCGTAATTGCCGCCCTGGTGACCGCTTCGGCCGAGCTCAGCAGCCTCGCCTCGCTGGACAGCTCACGGGTCATGGCTGGAGAATTTTGGCGCTTATTCAGCGGCCACGCGGCACATCTGTCCTGGCGCCAGTACGCCATGGATGCCCCTGTTTTCATTCTTCTCTACGCAACGTACAGCAGGAGGGTAGCTCCCTCTTCAGCCATGTTTCTGTCACTGTTTGCCGCCCTGTCCGTTTCGCTTGCGGTCATCCTGGCGGGGATGCATCAGGTGTATGGCGGGCTTTCCGGCCTGTCCTGTGCTGCCGTATCCGCCATTCTTGTCGCTATGATCATGGAGCAACCCCGGCGCACGTTCCCTTGCCTCATGGGCCTTGTGTTCTGCGTCTACCTGCTGTTCATGGGAGGCTTTGCCAGTGGAGTGGGGGTCGCGCATGAGGCCCATGTCGCAGGAGCAGCGTCAGGCCTGGTCTTTGCGTTGATCCGTGTGCGGGCTTCGGGTAGCCTGCGCAAAGGTTTGCCGTTGACATGAGGCCGTGAAAGTGTGATAAAAGGGGCTGAATGTGGTTGATTTTTAATTTTCCGGAGGGGAAATGGTTTCATGCGGGAGTGGGCCATATGTGCTCTTTCCAAAAGCCGCTCAGGTCAGCTTTGTGCTGACGGGGCGGCTTTTTGCGTCTTGAGGGCGCAATAGATGACCTGCTAACAGACCAGTGATGTTGGCCATATCTGGCCAACATCCTTTATATGGCGTATTGGCCTAAGGCAATTCATATAAAATCTAGCAAGTTAAGTTTTAATGATATTTTATGATGTGTTTGAAGTGAATGTACGAGACGGGATGTTGGCCGGATCTGATCAATAACGGTTGAACCTTAAATTAGTTAACTCAACTTTCGCACTTGGAGGAAATGTGTAACATGCTGTAATTATTAATAGTATAGCGTCGCAATCTGGGTTAAAATGGCTTTGTTCCCCAACAAATCCACTAGCACAGAAAGGCGACGCTATGAG
>JAMPXD010000030.1 GCA_023701365.1 Geobacteraceae bacterium | reverse complement strand
TGGTGAGGATGTTGTGCATCCCTTCACTCTCGAGGGTCATCCTGGTCAACCGCAGGATTTCCGGTTCATCGTCCACCAGAAGGATGGGGGCCGGGAATGAATTCTGTGTCTGCATGAAGTCCTCCTTGTCACCGGCGACAGATCTTCAGGTCTGGCCCGGAAAGTTCACATCCGTACCCGCAAGTTTCAGCCCTGCTCTGCCGGCAATTTGACCAGGGCGGTCGTCCCCTGGTTCGGTTCGCTCTCGAATTCCAGAGTTCCTCTGTGCTCCATGACGATGAAGTTGGAGATGGCCAGCCCCAGGCCGGTCCCTCCCCGGTCGAGCTTGGTGGAGAAGAACGGTTCGCAGATCCTGTTCCTGACCTCCGGGGGCATCCCCTCCCCTTCGTCGGCAACGGTGATGACGACGAGTCCCCCATCCCGGTCGAGCGATGTGGAGACCAGCACCTGCCGCTCCCGGTCGGGAAGCGCCTGGATGGCGTTCATGATCAGGTTGATGACCACCTGTTCCAGTTGCTGCGGGTTTCCCCTGACGGTCGGCAGACCTTCCTGCAGCCTGAGCCTGAAATGCCGGGTATGCTGTCTTATCTGGGTGTTGAGGATTGAGGCGGCAACGGAGACGATGGTGTTGATCTCCGCCTTGAAATTCAGATTGGCCACCCCTTTGCGCGCGAACTCGCGCAGGTTCTTGATAATCCCCTCGATTCTCCGCGCATTGTCCCGGATCCCCGCAATATGCTGGGGCAGCACCTCTACAGCCTGGGCAAACGACTGGCCGCCGATGGTGAATTCGCCTTGTTCCCGGCTCTGTCTCTCCAGAACGGGGAGGATGTCCTGCCACGACTTGGCCAGCAGGTGGGCGGTCAACTTTATGTTGTTATTGGGGTTGTTCACCTCATGGGCAAGGCCCGACACCATGAGCCCCAGGGAGGTCATCTTGTTGGTCTGGACCAGTTTGGCCTGAATCGCCTTGTTCTCCTCCTCGGCCTGCTTCTTCTCGGTGACGTCCCGGGCCACGTAGACCGAGCCGAACATGCTGCCGTCACTGTTCAGGAGCGGCGAGACCGTGACAAAAAAGAAGCTCTTCAGCTCTCCCTTTTGAAAATGCGCCGTGTCGATGACCAAGAGAGCGGAGGGACGGCAGGATGGGAGGGGCGTTTCATTTCCATGGAACTGTTCGTACAGCCTGGTGCCGATCGCCTCATCCTTGCTGACCCCGAGCCGGTCCGCCATCGACTTGTTGACCCGGACGATCCGCTGGTCCCCGTCGAGGATGGCGATCAGGTCGGGGACCGTGTCGAATGTCCGCTCCCATTCCTCCTTTGCCGCCATCTGCTGGGCGAGCCGCAGCTGCTCCTCAAGGGCGCGGTTTTCCGCCTCCCTTTTCTCCAGGGCCTGGGCCATGGTATTGAAGGCGTGGGAGACTTCCCCCAGTTCGTCGTCCGTTTCGACCGGGATCTGGGCGGCGAAGTCCCCCTCACCGAGGCTCTTCACCCCCTCCATCAGATTGCTCAGGGGGCGCGTCAGCCCCTGCGTCACCAGGAAAACCAGGGCTGAGCCGAGCAGGAGAAAGACGGCCCCCATGGCGAGGGCGGTCAACAGGAGCTTGCGGATACTTGCGTTAAGCTCCGTTTTGTCCAGGGTGACCCTGACCAGGCCGATGGTACGCCTCTCCTCTGCCGGAACATCGTCGAAGAAGAGGGACTCCGGCGACGCGTAGCCGGGACTGGACACGATCGGGGCAAAGAATTCGACCCGGCCGGCTTCCTCAAAGTGGACGGACTTCTTCTCCCCTGCAGCGAGACGACGGACAGTCAACAGCATTTCCGGCGGGATTTCCCTCCCCACTCCACTGACCTCGTTTCCCTCCCGGCTCCGCTCCGCCAGCAGTTTTCCGTTGACGGTGAATATGGCGGTGGACAGGACATGTTCGTGCTGGAATATCCCTTCCGCCGCCTCCCGGAGCATGTCCGGGTGTTCGGCGAAGACCGCCAGCCGGGAATTATAGGCAAGGAATCGGGCGAGTAATTCCCCCTCGGTGTCGAGGCGTTCCGTTGCCGAGTCGCTTTCATTGATTGCATGGAAGGTGGTGAAGGTGGTGGTGATGACGAGGATAAGCAGGGTCAGGAGGGCGAAAACCCTGGTCCGGAAGCTTTGCTGCAACCTTTTGAAAGGATGGGCGCTTCGCATGGGGTGGTCTGCTATTGTTGGTTGGGGCTGGATTCGAGGGTGATGCCGAACTTCTTCGCCACGCTCCGGTTGACCTTTACCGCAGCGCCCCGGGCATCCGCTCCCGGCAGCTCAGAGACGGCGGTTCCGCTCAAGATGCGCGCGGCCATCTCGCCCGCCTGTTTCCCCTGGTCGAAGCCGTTGATGTCGAGTGCGGCCAGTGCGCCCATCTCCACGTATTTGGCGGCGAAGGAGATGACCGGGACCCTGCTCTCCTGCGAAACCAGGAGGAAATGCTCGACCGTCTCGGGGGTGATCACGGTCGTGTCGGGGAGCAGCCAGAGGAGGTCGATAACCCCCTTCATGCCGTTCAGGGTCTCCGGCACTTCCCGCGAAGTGCTCACTTCCCGCGCTGCCAGCTCGATCCCCCGCGCCCTGGCCGCCTGTTGCGCCCTCTTCACCAGGTGGCCGGTCTTGGCCGGGTCGTAGATGATGCCGACCACCTTCGGCCGGGGGGACATGCGCGCCATCAGGTCGAGGAACTTTTCCGGCGCCAGGTTCATGGCGACCCCGGTGACGTTCCGGTTCCCCTTCACGATCTGCTGGGGGGTGACCACCATCAGGTAAACGATCGGGACGTCCCGCACCGGCCGCACCTTCTTCAGGGCTTCGCCGCCGATGGCGAGGATCAGCCGTGGCTTCTCCTCCCGGACCATCCTGACGATGTCGGTCCCGTCCAGGTCGGGAAGGTAAAGCCTTTTAGTGTCCGCGTCGCAGGCGCTCCTGAAGCCGCGCAACGCCTCGTCAAACGGCTTGACGTGCTGTCCCTGGATGACCAGGACATCATGGGCACGGGCCGCCGTCGAGCCGAAGAGGACTATGGCGATTATGACGAGGAAGACTTTTCTCATTACAACCTTGTGATCAGGATTCAGGCGTCACTGTTCGCCTGTTCAGGGATTCAGGCAAGCACAACTCATTAAAAATCGAACCTTATTCCGCCTTCCACCCATCTGCGGGCGTTCTCGAAACCGTCTGCACTGTTGAACTGCGCACCGTTGAAGAGGTTGTGGACGCTGAAGAAGAGCTCCACAGAGTTATCCCTGACGGTGAAAACCCTGTTTGCCAGGTTGAGGTCCCAGATGATGGCCTTGTCCTTGGTGGCATTGCCCGGCGAACCGTTCCACCAGACATAGCGGCCGAGGAGCGATCCCCTCAGGAAACGCCGGTCATCGTAGCGGAGTCCCAGCTTCATGATCTGGCGTGGTATGTTTCGCAGCTCTTCGCCGGTTTCCCGGTTCTTCGCGTCCACGAAGGTATAGCCTGCGGACAGGGAGGTGTTGAAGAGGGAGACGGTCCGTGCCTCCACTTCCACCCCTTGCTTTTGCTGCTTCTCAGTGCCTACATCCGAGAGGTAATTCCGGAAGAGAGTGGTCTTGAGCCAGAGATAGGGGATGTGGGTCGTCTCGATCCCCGCCTGGACAGTTATTACCTTCTCCTGGGTTGAGTCGGGGAGAATGACGGGCAGGCTGTATCCCCGGGCTCCATAGGCGCGCAGGATGGTTTTGTCGTTAAAATTCCAGGCAATCCCCAAGCTCGGGCTGGTGAAATTTCCGACCTGGTGCAATTGGTCAAAGCGGATACCGGGGGTAATGGCGAGTTCCCCAAAGGTGAGGGTATCGTTCAGGAATATCCCCCACTTATCGCTCTTGAGGTTTATAAAATCATCGATTTCGTAATTCACATGGTCAAAATCGGCTCCAACGGCAAGGGAGTTGATCCCTCCCCGCCAAGTGACCTTGGCGCTACCCCCATATGTATATTCATGGGTGATGGTGTCCGGGAGCGGTTCTCCGCCCAGCAGGGCGAGACTGGCAAAACGTTTCGAGGTCGTTCTGAAGGAGAGGTCTAGGTCGGTATTGTCGTTGAAAGGGTGATTCAGGGAGAGCGTGGAGAGTAAATAGCGTTTGCGGTCGTCGAGAGACAGTTCAGATATAGTCCCATCTTCCATTATCAGCTTTACAGCACCTTCTTCAACTGACTGCCTGGTGTAGGCGAGAGTAAAAAGGAGGTTGCCCCGATGCGGAAGCTCCCAGCGGAGCTTGGTGTAGAGGTTGTTGAAGTCAAGGGCGGTGTGGGGGCTGAGGCCGTCGGAGGCAATATGGCCGGCATAGAGATAGTAGCCTAGTCTGTCGATAGTGCCGGAGACTTCGCCTCGGGCGTCCCGCGTCAGTTTCTCCCCGCCGGAGGCGGCAATGGTTCCGCCTAATCGCCTGTCATCGATGGGGGGTTTGGTGACGATGTTGATTACCCCCCCCAGGGCTGAGCCCCATGAAGAGGAGCCGGATCCCTTGACGATCTCGATCCGCTCGATGTTCTGCACCGGGATGGCTGCTATGTCGGTTATATTGTCGCCAAGAAAATTGAGGGTGACGCCATCCAGCAGAAAGAGGATGTGAAACTGACTGGCCCCCTGAATGGAAACCCCGCTGAAGGTGCCGACGCTTCCCCGGTCGTCGGTCTGGAGGCCGGGAACGTTGTTGAGGATATCTGGGAGGGTATGGGCACCCATCAACTCGATGTCGGCGGCGGTGATGATCGTGATGTTCTCTGCGGTCTGGGAGAGGGGCTTGGGGTTCCGGGTGGCTGAGACAACCAAGTCTTTCCCCTCGTAGAACATCTCAAGGGTCTGCAGGTCCCCATCGGGCGCTGCCAGAAGAGGGGAATGGGGCCATGCGAGCAGTATGAGCGCGTAGGACAGGAAGAAGCGGATTTTTGAAAAAAATCTACGCGTCATGGAAACCTTGGTGGCCGGTTCGGAAATGAGCGGGGTTGAAATGAGAATTATAAACTACTAACTGTGTAAAAAATAGATTGTAGATGTATACAAAAATAATATAGAATTGCTTAATATTTTGAGCTTGGTACGCTAAAGTAGCAGAATCATCGCCCTTTGTCCATAACTTCATGTTTTGAGCTGCATCCCATTGCGGAGCAGCCTATTATCACACAAGGAGGAGCAAATTATGGAAAGTCAGAATGATTGCATCATGGTCCTTGACGAGGGAATCGAAGAATCATCGGACAATCTGAACACCTGCTGCAAAATGGGCCCGACGCGCTTGACCGTACAATAACTGGCCGCTTCCTTTCACACTCCAAGGAGCAGATGGGAGGGGCTCCCCTCCCATCTGCCATTCTTCCCATGCGCCTTTCCACCTATCTGAAAATCTACCCATGTCCCGACGGCCCCGGCTACTGCCTCCTCTACGCCACCCGGCGCGCCGCCGTCGTGCGCGTCCCGGCGAAGACCCTTCGCCAGATCGAGGAGGGGACCCTTCCCGAGGGCGATCAGAAGACCCTTGCCCGCCTCGGCGTCCTGGTCCCCGAACCGGCGGAGGAAACCAACGAGCTTCTCAACCGCTTTGCCGAGGCGAACCGGAGGAGCAAGCGGTTCCACGCCGTCGTGGTCTTGAACCTCGACTGCAACCTCGCCTGTCCCTATTGCTTCGAGGAGGGGGTCAGGGAAGGGCGTTACATGACTTCGGAAACCGCCGATTGCCTGGTGGAGATGATCGAGCGGGATCACCTTGCCCGTGGGAGGGAGGTTTCCCTCGACTTTTACGGCGGCGAGCCCCTTCTCAGTGCCAACATCATCAGGTCGATCGCCGGCCGGCTCCAGAAATCCTCGGCGGACAGAGGGCTACCCTTCTCGTTCTCGCTGGTCACCAACGGCACCCTCCTCACCCGACCTCTGGTCGAGGAACTGAAAGCTTTTGGCCTAAAGGGGGCCAAGGTCACCCTGGACGGTCCGCGGGATATTCATGACCTGTCCCGCCCCTTCGCCTCGGGGAAGGGGTCGTCGTTCGACGTCATCGTCAGGAACATCGGCGAGGTCTGGGACCTGCTCGATCTCCAACTGGGCGGCAACTTCACCCGGGAGAACTGCCGGGAGTTCCCCAGGCTCCTCGATGATCTCCTTTCAGTAGGGATCACCCCGGACAAGCTCCGGGCGGTACAGTTCAATCAGGTAATCGGCAGGATCGGCACCCCCGGCATCCCCGATTTTTCGAGCAGTTGCAACTGCACTGACGAGGGGTGGCTCTACGAGGCGACCCTCTGTCTGCGGGAAGAGATCCTGCGGCGCGGCTTCCCCGCTCCCAAGCCCGGCCCGGCCGGCTGCATGGTCGAGTTCGACAACGACCTGGTGGTCAGCATCGACGGCGCCATCTACAGGTGTCCCGCCTTCGTCGGCCGGGAAGGGTTCGCCGTGGGGGACCTGCGGCGCGGCATCGTCGATGGCGGCGCCGCTTACAATCAGGACGTCTGGAAGAAGCCTGAATGCCTGGAGTGCCCCTATCTCCCCCAATGTTACGGCGGCTGCCGGTTTCTGAAGTTTGTCCGCGACGGCAGGATTGACGACGTCGACTGCTGGCGGCCTTTCCTCGACGCCACCCTGGAGGAATGCATCCGCCAGGACCAGGCCTACCGGAAAGGGATGCCGTAATCCCCTCTAAATCCCTATCTTATCCATTCACCCCCGATCCCATGATTGATCTTGATCGTTATTACATGTATTTCAACTATTACCTGGATTGTCTGATAGATCTCTATTACGGGGGCTGTTTCGGCGGGACCCAAAAGACCCGTTATTCGCACCTGGGCGCTCATGATACATCGAGCAGCTTTTATTTTGTCCTCTCCGGATTATTCAGGAAATATCCGGTTAAGGACTCGGATGTTCTTGTGGATGTGGGGTGCGGCAGGGGGAGGGTCATAAACTGGTGGCTTCGCAAGGGATATAAGAACAGGATCATCGGTGTCGAGCTGGATGAGGTTATCGCAACAGAGACCGGGAAAACTTTCAGAAAGCATGAGAATGTGGAAATCCGCTACGGCAATATTGTGGACTGCATCCCTGAGGACGGGACGGTATTTTATCTCTATAATCCGTTCGATGGAGCTGTGCTGAAGGAATTCAAGGACCGATTGAAGCGGGTATGCAGGCGAAGGAACGAGGTGAAAATTTACTATGTCAATTGCGAGTATCTCAATGCCTTCAAAGGCGATCCTTACTGGGTAATCTACACGAATTACGAAGCGGCAAAGAATGACCCTGAATGGCCTGTCAAGGACCTGGATTTCGGCATATGCAATGGAGTAGCAATTATAAAACCTTCCGAAATAGAAATAATCACCCAATCGAGGTAATCCGACATGCACGTGTTTTCTGCCCTTTTTCAGTTTCGCCTGCAGAGCCGCACCCTCAAGGAGAAGAGAGGGATAGTCAAGAGCATCCTGGCCCGGGCACGCAACAACTTCAACGTGGCTGCGGCCGAGGTGGACCACCAGGACCTGCCGGGGAGCGCCCTGCTCGCCTTCGTGACCGTAAGCGAAGGGCGCCAGCAGGGGCGCCGCATCCTGGAGCAGCTCGAAGAGCGGGTGGTGGAGGAGCGCCCCGACCTGGAACTGGTGGCGGTGGAGATCGAGGAGCGGTGAACGAAATTGCTTTTTCGTCCTTGCGTGGTATTTTTTACATGTCGTTCACGTCGGGCAAAGGGAGGGGTTCCATGCTGAGCAGACGGAGATTCCTGCAGGTGACCGGCCTCTCCGGGGCGGCAGTCATGCTGGGCTGTGCCGCCCCGGCCCGTCTAACCATTACAAAGGAGGATAGAGAGATGACGTACAGCGCCAAGGATTATGCAAAGCTGATCGGGATGGCGGGCTTCAGCGAGACGCTCCTGAAGAACCACTTCACCCTTTACCAGGGGTATGTGACCAATACCAACAAGGTCCTGGAGACCCTGGATCAGATGCTGAAGGACGGCAAGACGGCGACCCCCGAGTTTGCCGAGCTGAAGCGGCGGCTCGGCTGGGAATTCAACGGCATGCGGCTCCATGAGCTCTATTTTGAGAACCTCGGCGGCACTGCTCCCCTGGACACCGGCGGCACCCTGGGGCGGAAGATGGTCGAGAGCTTCGGCAGCGCGGAGGCGTGGGAAAGGGATTTCCGCGCGGTCGGCGCAATGCGCGGCATAGGCTGGGCGGTCCTGTACCAGGATGCCTCGAACGGCAGGCTGATCAACTTCTGGGTCAACGAGCACGACGTCGCCCATCCGGCCGGCTGCAACCCGATCCTCATCATGGACGTGTTCGAGCACGCCTTCATGCTCGACTACGGGCTGAAGCGGGCGGACTACATCGAGGCGTTTTTCCGGAATGTCAGCTGGAAGGCGGCGGAGGCGCGGTTGAAGTAGCGGCTTTGGCGACAAACGGCCTGTAGAGACGTAGCCTGTAGAGACGTAGCATGCTACGTCTCTACATCTACAGGCATGCGACGCAGCCCGGAGGAACCATGAAGGCCCTCATCATCAGCGCCGACAATTTCGAGGATTCGGAGCTGCTCTTCCCTTACTACCGGTTGAAGGAAGAGGGGATCGAGGTGGAGCTGGCTTCCCCGGCCGGCGGGAGCATCAGGGGGAAGCATGGCTACGAGGTCCAGGCTGACCGGGAGATCGCCGAGATCGACCCGGATGACTATGACCTGCTCATCCTCCCCGGCGGCAAGGCGCCGGAGGCGGTCAGAAGAGAGGCCGCCGCCCTCGATGTCTGCCGGCAATTCTTCGCGCGGAACAAGCCGGTGGCAGCCATCTGCCACGGTCCGCAGACCCTGATCAGCGCCGGTCTCCTCAAGGGGAGGCGCGCCACCTGCTACCGGACGGTGGCGGACGAGCTGAAGGGGGCCGGGGCGCTCTACGAGGACAGCCAGGTAGTGGTCGACGGCAACCTGGTCACCTCCCGGCAGCCGTCCGACCTGCCCGCCTTCATGCGGGAGATGATGCGGCTCCTGCGAAAGTCGTGACGAAGCCCGACAACCGTTGCAAAAGCCGGGACATGAAGAAATCGCCCGCATCCGCCTCTGTGTCCGTGGACCCTCTTGACGCCGCTCGGAGAGCAACCAAAGGAATCCACCCGCCGGGTGACCCTGCGCTCCGGAAGCGGCGTTTCCTTTTTCTACCAGTGGGAATTCCAGGTTCACGATGAAAGTCGCCTTGATTAGCACTTCACAACGACGGTGAATGGTGCTATCTATCTGCCAATAATCCTAAAAACGGCAATTGGACACGGATTTACACGGAAAAAGCGGATTAACACAGATAATTCGAATACATACCCAGGCTTAACATCACCACCTTTTGGGTTAATGCCCTCAATGGTTTAAATCCGTGAAAATCCGTATAAATCAGATTTGATCCGTGTTCAAATGCTTTTTCAAGGATAATATCGCAGCAGGAGTGGACCCGCATGGCAGAGCAGGACCTTTCCGGGTTGAAGATCGACAAGAGCGCGGCCGTTTCCCGGCCGGGCCGGCGCAAGAAAAAGTTCTTCCTGATCGGGGCGCTTTTGTCCGCCGCCCTCTTGGCCGTTCTCTATTTCGCCGGGGTGCTGACCCCGGCGGTGGAGGTGGAGGTTGCCACGGTTTCCCAGGTCTATCCTTCCCAGACCTTTACCCTGCTGAACGCCAGTGGCTACGTGGTGGCCCAGCGCAAGGCGGCGGTGGCGTCCAAGGCGACCGGCCGGCTGGAGTGGCTCGGGGTCGAGGAGGGGAGCAGGGTGCGCCGCGGCGAGGTCATCGCCCGCCTGGAAAACCGCGATGCCGCAGCTTCCCGGGACCAGGCCGCCGCCAGTCTCGACGCGGCCCGCTTCACCCTGGACCAGGCGCGCACCGAGCTGGTCGATGCCGAACGGAATTTCACCCGGCAGAAGGAGCTGGTCGCCCAGGGGATCATCGCCCGGGCCGACTACGATGTCGCGGAGGCCCGTTACGACAGGGCCAGGGCGGGGGTGGCGGGGGCCGAGTCGGCCGTGAGGGGAGCCGCGGCGGCTCTTGCCGGGGCGGCCGTGGCGCTGGAGTATACCCTGATCCGCGCCCCGTTCGACGCGGTGGTGCTGACCAAGAACGCCGACGTCGGGGACATCGTCACCCCCCTCGGGGCCGCGGCCAATGCCAAGGCGGCGGTGGTGACCATCGCCGACATGGACTCCCTCCAGGTGGAGGCGGACGTCTCCGAAGCCAACCTGGCCAAGGTCCGGAGCGGCCAGCCGTGCGAAGTGCAGCTGGACGCCCTGCCGGCGGACCGTTTCGATGGGGCGGTGCACATGATCGTCCCGACCGCGGACCGGAGCAAGGCGACCGTCCTGGTGAAGGTCCGCTTTCTCGCCAGGGACAGCCGGATCCTGCCGGAGATGAGCGCCAAGGTGGCGTTCCTGGAGAGGGGGGTGCGGCAGGAGGAGCGCGAGCCCAGGACTGCCGTCAACCCCGCCGCCATCGTGACGAAGAACGGCAGGAAAACGGTGTTCCTGGTCAAAGGGGAGCGGCTGGCGGAGACGGAGATCAAGACCGGCGCCCCGATCGGCGACATGGTGGAACTCCTCGGCGGGGTCAAGGCGGGGGACAAGATCGCGGTGAAACCGCTGGCGAAGCTGAAGGACGGGGCAAGGATCAAGACCGCGGAAAAATAAAGAATGAAAATTGCAAAATCCCCCATAGTCGAGATCAGGAACCTCTCCAAGTCGTACCGGCGCGGCAACCTGGTGATTCCGGTGCTCAACGGCATCACCTTCGACATCGCCGAGGGAGAGTTCCTGGCGCTCATGGGGCCGTCCGGCTCCGGCAAGAGCACCCTGCTGAACCTGATTGCCGGCATCGACAAGGCGGACAGCGGTGCCATCCGGGTGGGGGGAGTTGACATCTCCCTCCTTTCGGAGACGGAGCTCTCCGCATGGCGGGCCGCCAACGTGGGGTTCATCTTCCAGTTCTACAACCTGATGCCGGTATTGACCGCCTTCGAGAACGTGGAGCTGCCGCTGCTCCTGACCGGCCTCTCCAGGAAAGAGCGGCGTGAGCATGTGGAGATGGTCCTCGGCATGGTCAACCTCTCCGATCGGCTGGACCACTACCCTTCCCAGCTCTCCGGCGGCCAGCAGCAGCGGGTGGCGATCGCCCGGGCCGTGGTGACCGACCCGGCCATCCTGGTGGCGGACGAACCTACCGGCGACCTGGACCGGGTCTCAGCCGAGGATATCCTCGCCCTTATGGCCCGCCTGGTGCAGGAATTCGGCAAGACCATCATCATGGTGACCCACGACCCGCGGGCCGCGGAAAAGGCGCATGTTATCAAGCACCTGGAGAAAGGGATACTTGCAGGCTAAGGGCGAAAGGCTAAGGGCGAAGGGCCTTTAACTGCCTTCCTCTAGCCCTTGGCCCTTAGCCTTTCGCCAGACTCTATGTTCACACTGAAGCTTATCATACGGAATGCCTTCCGCCACAAGCTCCGCTCCGTCCTCACCATTGTCGGCGTCGCCATCGCCGTTCTGGCCTTCGGGCTCCTGCGCACCCTGGTGGGGCTCTGGTACCTGGGGGTGGAGCAATCCTCGGCGACCCGTCTCGTCACGAGAAACGCCATTTCCCTGGTCTTCTTTCTTCCCATCTCTTACAAAGACAGGATCCGCCAGGTATCGGGGGTGAGAACCGTTTCCTGGGGGAGCTGGTTCGGCGGCATCTACATCGACGAGAAACATTTCTTCGCCAACTTTGCCGTGGAGCCGCGGAGCTATCTGGAGCTCTACCCGGAATTCATCCTGTCCCCGGAGCAGAGGGAGGCGTTCATCCTGGACCGGAAGGGTGCAGTTGCGGGGCGGAAGCTGGCTGCCAAATACGGCTGGAAGATCGGCGACAGCGTGATCCTCAGGGGGACGATCTTTCCCGGTCAGTGGGAGTTCGTCCTGCGCGGAATTTATCGGGGGGCGCAAAAGAGCACCGATGAAAACCAGTTTTTCTTCCAATGGGACTATCTCAACGAAACCCTCAAGAAGACCGTGCCCCGCAGGGCGGACCATGCGGGGTTCTACATGATCGGGGTGACCAGGCCGGAGCTGGCTGTGGAGGTGTCCCGGTCGGTGGACCAGATTTTCCGGAACTCCCTGGCCGAGACCCTCACCGAAACGGAAAAGGCGTTCCAGATGAGTTTCGTCGCCATGACCGAGGCGATCATGATTGCCATCCAGATCGTCTCCTATGTGGTGATCGTCATCATCATGGTGGTGGCGGCCAATACCATGGCGATGACGGCGCGGGAGCGGATCGTCGAGTACGCCACCATGAAGACCCTCGGCTTCGGCTGGCCCCATATCGCCGCCACCGTCTTCGGCGAGTCGCTCCTGATCTCGGGACTGGGGGGGATACTGGGGGCGCTCCTCTCCTTTCCGGCGGCCCGCTGGATCGAGGTGGAGCTCTCCCAGTTCTTTCCGGTCTTCACGGTCTCGCCGCTCACCATCGGCCTGGAGATGGCGGCGGCGCTCACGGTCGGCATCGTGGCGGCGATCTTTCCCACCTGGCGGGCGGCGACCATACGGGTGGCGGAGGGGTTGCGGCGGATAGGCTAGCTCAGCCCCGGCAGGTTTCGTAAACCCTTTCCCGTGATTTCAATGGATTGACTAAATGCCAGGTTTAAGTTACATTTTCTCTTAAACACATAATGTTACACATATGGAGGTCGCCATGATTCGTACCAACATCATGCTCACTCCGCGGCAGCACGCCCTGCTCAAGGAGCAGTCCCGCCTCAACCACCGGACCATCGGTGAGTTGGTCCGCGATGCGGTCGATACCGCCTTTCTCCAGAACAGCGTTGAACGACGCCGACATGTGGCCCTGGCCGCCTATCAGGAAGGGTTCATCAGCCTCGGCAAGCTGGCCGAGACCCTCGGCCTCGACATCGTCACCACCCGCCACTACCTCAGAGAGCAAGGCATTCCCCTTGCAATTCAGGACGGCGAAGAAATCCTGGCGGATGTCGTGAATGCCTGAGATCATCTTCGACACCTGTGTCTTGAGCAACTTTGCCCTTGCTGAGGCGTTTCCCCTCCTCCGTACACTCTATTCTCAGACTGCCTTCGTTGCCGACATGGTAGCGCTGGAGAACCTGCGCGGCATTCAGAAGGGCTATGCTGCGCTTGCTGCAGTGCGGGAGGCATTAGGGGCAGGATGGTTGCGGGAGGTTTCCTGCTCGAAATCGGAAGAAAAGCGTTTGTTCGAGACGCTCTCGGTTTCCCTTGGCATTGGCGAAGCGGCCAGCATAGCCATTGCCCGTTATCGCGGCTTGGTTTTTGCCTGCGACGACCGGGCGGCACGCAAGGAGGCCGCTCTCTGTGGCGTCAAACTGACCGGCACAGTAGGTATCCTGATCAAGGCGGTCAGGGTGGGGGAGATTGACCTGCGGAAGGCCAACAGCATCTTGAAGAAGATGGTGGGTCATGGGTTTTATGCGCCAGTGGAGAGGGTGACGCGGGAGATGGTGGGTAGAGCCTGATTATCGTTTTAACGGAGGGAATTATGCTTGATGAGCAACTGAAAAAAGATTTGCTGGATTTTTATCAGCTTCAGCTAGCACATGGTTCATTGAATCCGCCCGACGAATTAAATAGATATTATCAAGTTTTCCAGAATCGATTTGGTCCAGATCTGCTAAACAGTTTGCGTGGGGAAGAGCTTCTGGAAGCTATACATGCCCATGGCAGTAAAAACAGTCTCGTTTACTGGCTTGAGTTCAAAAACGATGAAGAATTACCCGCCATTTTCGGAAGTATAGCCGGTGGGAGCGCGTTAAAATTCGGGCTTTACAAAAGCAACGATAGCGGGAGTTGGAGGACCGGCAGTTCCAAAGCACAGCGGGATATCTCCGTAGCAGAAGCGGTGATTATCGCCACAAAACATCGGGATCAACTTGTAAAAGGCGCCAGCATCATTGAGGCACTTCCTGATAGAGCTGCTGAAGCAGATTATCGCCGTTTGCAAGAGGATTTGGAAAAAGTCGCACCTGATGTGTGCAATTTGGCATGGGGACATAAGTACTTTCACATGCTCTTCCCCGATAAACTTGACGACTATCACAACCCTGATTATCAGCGATTCCATTTGATCAAGCTTTTCCAGACCACGCCTTCGGATTATGGCAGATACGTATTTGCAGCAAAATACATCAGCATAGCCCGGGAACTTGAAATACCGGTAAACCATCTTACCGCCATCTTGAACCTCAGAAATGGTAAGCCATATCGTTATTGGCGTATTGGGACAAGAAGTGGTGACACAGGACAGAGCCAGTGGGAAGCTATGCGTAACGAGGGTTTTGCTGGCGTCGGCTGGAAAAATGTCCCTAGCCTTGCTTGGTTGGAATTTAATATTTCTTCGAAAGAGCAACTCAGGAAACTACTTACTGAGACCTACCCTGAACAGACCCCACAGCAAATAGGCAAGGACACGCAACAGTTCTTTAATTTTGTGAACAGGATTGAAGCGGGTGATTTGATCATAGCCGCTGACGGCGAAAAAATTCTCGGTATTGGCAAGGCCAAAGATGAAGTCAGGGGGAAATATTATTTTGAAGAAAAAGGAGTGTTTCCTCATCGCAAAGCTGTTGAGTGGCTGGTGATTGAAGAATGGAAGCCAGGGAAAATGGAAGGGCTTCGCACTACCGTTCATGAGTTGAAGAATAATGCTGAACTTTTAGTCGAAATTGAGAAGAAATTGTTAGATTCTAAGAAAATGCCGTTTCCATCATGGGATAAAAAAGCTGATAAGCAATCTGATAGTGTTATACAGAGTCTACCATTCAATCTCATTCATTACGGTCCCCCGGGCACTGGCAAAACTTACCGGCTTACCAACCTCCAACGCTCCTTCACTGAAGAAGCTGCAACGGAAACACGAGAAGAATACTTGCGCCGGCTTGTGGCGGACAAACCTTGGTGGCAGGTAATTGCAGCCGCTCTCAGCGATTTAGGCCCCAGTAAAGTTTCCACTATAGAAATGCATGAACTTGTAGCGGCGAAGTTCGCTACCACCAGTATCGCTAGCCCCAAAAACAGAATATGGGCTGCATTGCAAATACATTCAAGGCTCGAATGTGGAGCAGTCAGATTCAATCCCGATAAACGATCTGAGCCGCTTGTGTTCTGGAAAAACGAAGATTCGAGTTGGACGGTTGACAAGGACATCCTTGCCGATCTTGCCCCGGATGCATTGGAACTCCTCAAAACGAGCCACAGCCAGCGGATCGCTGAAAAAATCGCTCGCTATAGCTTCGTGACTTTCCATCAGTCTTATAGCTACGAAGAATTTGTTGAAGGGTATCGCCCGGTCAATCCAGAAGAGGATGAAGATGCCGCAGCGGTTCCTTATAAGCTGAAGGACGGCGTTTTTAAACAAATCTGCGTCCGTGCCAAAGCGGACCCCGCCCACAACTACGCCCTTTTTGTCGACGAAATCAACCGGGGAAACATCAGCAAGATATTCGGTGAACTGATCACCCTTATCGAAGACGACAAGCGCCTTACCTTCGAAAATGGCGAATGGCGCGGCATGACCGTGACCCTCCCCTACTCGCAGAAACCCTTCGGCGTGCCAAAGAACCTCCACATCATAGGCACCATGAACACTGCCGACCGCTCCATTGCTTTTATCGACATTGCTTTGCGGCGCCGGTTTCACTTCGAAGAGATGATGCCCGAGTATGAGCTGCTTCCGGCCGACATCGAAGGCGTCAATATTCAAGCACTGCTCAAAATCATCAACCGCCGCATTGAGTTCCTCTATGACCGAGACCACGTCATCGGCCATTCTTATTTTCTGAAAGTGAAAACCCTCGAGGATATCCGGGACGTCCTTCTGCGGAACGTTATTCCGCTTCTACAGGAATACTTTTACGGCGATTGGGAGAAAATCTGCCTGGTACTTGGGTGCCCGCACAATGTCGAGAGCGGGGTGCTACTCAAAGCCGGACAGGAGCCGATCATACGTGCGGAGATGCTCCGGGAGCAAGACGTAATCGGTTTTGACCATTTTGACTATGAGGATCGGTTGCAGCATGAAGTGAATCCTGCCTTCATCTCAGCTTCACGGGAAGAATTGGCGGATTTTTATGCCGGAATAGTGGCGAAAGCCTGACTATGAAGCCCGTAGTCATCACCGAATACGAGCGGTTTTACTACGCCGACGACGGCAACACGGAGTACCGGCAAGGAAGTGGCTGGCATGTGCCGCGACGACTGTTAGAACGGTTGCAAGCCTTTGACAATGCATATGCATTGAAGCATCGGGGCGTGACGGTTTTCGACTGGAGTGCGCGGGGCTATGTGAAAGCGACAAACCATGTGGGAGTGATCCAGGTGCCGGGGCTGATGGTGGAGATACTCCCCAAGATCGATACACCGGCAAGCCGTGCCGAAAACGAACGGCTTGCCCAGGAGAATCTTCTCTACATGCTGGCGTTTACCCGCCGCGTGCCACTCCTGGAGCGTGACCTGGCGTCCTTGAGCAGGCAGAATATGCCGCTCCTCGACGCCTTGATCAGTATCTTCGTGGAACGGCTCATAACGGAACTGCTGCGCGGCCTTGACCACGCCTATGTTCACCGGGAAGAGAACCTCACCTGCCTGAAAGGGAAGCTCCTCATTCCCCAACAGATCAGCCGCAATGCCGTCCACCGGGAGCGAGCCTTTGTCGGCTATGACGACTTTGTGGCCGACACTTGGCTCAATCGGATCATCAAGGCTGCCTGTCGCCGGCTTCCGGGAATGACCTCCCTTTCTCACCTCCAGAAACGGCTGCGGGAGACTCTAACCCTGCTCGATGACGTATCGGAACGGGAAATCGGACGTCATGATTTCGACCGCGTTCATCTAACCCGCAACAATGAACGATTTAGGCCGCTCCTGGAGTTCTGCCGGCTGGTACTCTGCGATGAGAGTCCAACAGCTGCCATGGGGAAACGACAGACATTTTCCCTTCTCTTCCCGATGGAGAAGCTATTTGAAGAGTTTATAGCAGCGTTCATCTGCCGTCATGCGGCCTATTTCGGGCTCGAACGGGCCTGCATCCATGTGCAGGCAAGGGGCCGGGAAAAGCCCTTGCTTCTTCGGGATGATGGCTCTCATAGGTTCAGGCTGAAGCCGGATATTGTCATAGAACGTTCACCCCATGAAGTCCAACTGATAATCGACACAAAATGGAAGCATCTGAAGACGAGTGATGAAGATGTAAACAACGGCGTTGCCCAGAGCGACATCTATCAACTCTATGCCTATTCTCATCGATATCATTCCTCACATAACGTGCTGCTCTTCCCGCGGGTCAGCGGCGTCCCTCGGCGGAGTTTGCGGCTCATTGGGGCAGACGGCGAAGCACAGACAAAGTGCATACATATAGAGTTCATCGATCTTCACAGGAACATGCGGCAGGAAGCGCAGAAGTTGAAAGAGGAATTGTCCGAGATTATCAACCGCACGGCCCATGGTGTAAGCTAACCATGGGCATCCCCTACTACTACAGCCTGCGCAACCTCTGGACCCGCCGCCTCACCACCTTCCTCACCGCGGCGGGGATGGCGATGGTGGTGTTCGTCTTCGCCGCCACCCTGATGCTGGCCGAGGGGCTGCGCAAGACCCTGGTGGAGACCGGCTCCCACGACAACGTGGTGGTGATCCGGAAGTCGTCCAGTTCAGAGGTGCAGAGCGGCATTGACCGGCAGCAGGCGGCGATCGTCGAGAGCCAGCCGGAGGTGGCGATCGGGGCGGACGGACGGCCGCTCCTGGCAAAGGAGCTGGTGGTCCTGATCAACCTGCCGAAGCGGGGGAGCAACAAGCCCGCCAATGTGGTGATCAGGGGGATTGGCCCGGCCTCGCTCCTGCTGCGCCCCCAGGTGCGGCTCCGGGAGGGGCGGATGCCGCGCCCCGGCTCCGCCGAGGTCATTGCGGGGGCGAGCATCGCCCGGCGCTTCAAGGGGGGAGGGATGGGGGAGACCCTCCGGTTCGGCATGCGGGACTGGACCGTGGTGGGCATCTTCGATGCCGGGACCACCGGCTTCAACTCCGAAATATGGGGGGATGGGGACCAGCTGATGCAGGCATTCCGCAGGCCGGTCTATTCGTCGGTCCTGTTCCGGCTCCGCGACTCCCCGGAATTCGAGGGGGTGAAGCAGCGGCTCGAGGGGGACCCGCGCCTGACCCTGGAGGCGAAGCGGGAAAACAGGTACTATCTCGACCAGTCCGAGGCGATGGCCCGTTTCCTCCGCATTCTCGGGGTGACCCTGACGGTCATCTTCTCCCTCGGCGCCGTGATCGGGGCGATGATCACCATGTACGCCGCGGTGGCCAACAGGACGGTGGAGATCGGCACCCTGCGGGCGCTGGGCTTCGAGAGGGGGAGCATCCTGGCAGCCTTCATCCTGGAGTCGCTGTTCCTCGGGCTTCTGGGCGGGGTTGCCGGCCTGTTCTGCGCCTCGTTCATGCAGCTGATCACCATCTCTACCATGAACTGGGCGACCTTCTCCGAGCTCGCCTTCAGCTTCACCCTGACCGGCGCGATCGTCTGGCAGTCGCTCCTCTTTTCCCTGATCATGGGGTTGATAGGCGGGGCGTTGCCGGCGCTGCGCGCGGCGCGGATGAACATAGTTGAGGCGTTGCGGGCGACTTGAACGAGTTTCGGGTTTCGGGTTGAAACTCGAAACTTTAAACTCGAAACCCGAAACTCGAAACTTGAGGCTAAATATGAAATTTTCCACTCTCCGTTCCAGGCATGTGGCCTTCCTGCTCCTCACAGTTTCGCTGCTCCTGTACGGGCTCGACTACTTCTTTTTCGGCGGCGGCGAGGGGATCGCCGCCGGCTTCCTGGGTAACCTGGCGTTTCTCCCCATTTATGTCCTGTTCGTCACCCTGATGATCGAGCGGGTCCTGAAAGAACGGGAGCGGTATGCCATCCGGCAGAAGCTGAACATGGTGATCGGCGTCTTCTTCAGCGAGCTGGGGACCCCGATGATCAGGGGCTGCCACGGATTCGTCCGGGACGGGCGCGAGATCGCCGAGCTGCTCAGGGTCACCCCCCACTGGACTCCACAGGATTTCAGAAGGGCGACCGGCTGGCTGAAGCGTCATGATATCGCAATAGACAGCAGGGAAGGAGACCTCGCCGCCCTGAAGGGGTTACTCGTGACGAAGCGGGGGTTCATGCTGATCCTCCTGGAGAACCCGAACCTCCTTGAGCACGACGAGTTTACCGACCTCCTCTGGGCGGTGTTCCATCTCATCGAGGAACTGGAGGCGCGCCACTCCCTGGCAGGGCTTTCCCCGGCGGACCTGGAGCACCTTTCCGGCGACATCAAAAGGGCCTACAGCCTGCTCCTGAGGGAATGGGTCACCTACATCCAGCACCTGAAGCAGGACTATCCCTACCTCTTTTCCCTGGCGGTCAGGATGAACCCCCTCGATCCAGAGGCGCGGGCGGAGATCTGTTGATCGCAGCCGTAATCGTTGGCAGGGACCAGCCGGTTCCCGGCGCGGAGTAGAGCATCAGGCAGAGGGGCCTCCTCAGTCGTTCGGCCCGTAGAGGAGCATCCAGAGGAGGAACTCGTAATCTTCGAGCTTCCGCTCGAGCCGCTTGATCTCCTTCAGCGTATAGACCTTCTCTCCCTTGGCGATTTCACGCTTGAGCCGCTCGATGATCTGGAGAATGTCGTCCTTACGGTCCGGGCAGCTCTCGCTGTCGAGGAGGCAGAGGTCCTTTTCCGTTTCCCCCACCCTCGCCTGTTCCCCGGCCGGCACCGTTGCCGGCGCCAGGAGGAGGGCTGCAATGAGCGCCATCGTCCCGACCCTTCTCCATACCTTCATGATTTTCCTCCTTCCTGCCGGACCCTTCCTCCCCTTGATGAAAAACCCAGCCGGCAAGGGTGGGTCCCAGCTCTCTCATACTCAATTTACCAGATTTCTCCGCAAGCTCCAGCACACCTCCCGGTTCCGCAAGGTCACGCCCTGAAGTCTTCCGTCAGTTCCGGAAACGAAAGGCCTGCCGGAGCAGGCCTTTCGCCTTCTATGAGATTTAGTCACCCAGCGTGCCTGCATCAGGAAACTGGACAGGATCGCAGACGTTGGCGGGATCATGCGCCTTCACGCCGCACCGGCCACAGGTCACGGTCGCTTGTTCAGTCAGGGACCGGACCTGGGATGCGTCGTCGATGTTGCATATTTTATCATTCCATTTTTCGCCTCTCATGGCTCAACCCTCCTTTCGGGAAAATCTTTTCCATCTCCTGATATAATCATACCTCCACCAAACATGAAATTCAATTTCATAATTAACGCAGGGAAAAGACTGCGGTGATCTATCAGGATCTGATTCGAAAATCATAAAATTGACGAACGGTATTTAGTTGCGGAGCTGTCGTCCCGATGGCGGGGGCAGCTTCCTGTCTGCGATTGCCTGACCTTCGGAGGCTGAGGCGGTGCCAGGGGAACCGGACTGCGGGATAAAAAAACATTTGCTTTTTTAAATGCTTTGCTATAGATTAGCTCCCTCCACGAAGCCCCATCCCTGCCAAAGGTTGATTCACCTTGCGGAACAAAAAGACACTCAGCGAATTGCGGCAAGAAATAGATGCCATCGACGACCGGCTGATGGATCTCCTCAACCAGCGGGCTACTCTGGTCGTCGAGGTCGGCAGGCTGAAGGCGGGGGAGAAGCGCGATTTCCACGTCCCGAGCCGGGAGCGGGAGATCTACGAGCGCCTCCTCTCCCATAACCCCGGACCGTTCCCCAACGAGGCCCTGAGGAGCGTGTTCCGCGAGATCATCTCCGCCTCGCTCGCCCTGGAGGCGCCGATGAAGGTGGCCTTCTTCGGGCCGAAGGCGACCTTTACCCACCAGGCGGCCCAGCAGCAGTTCGGCCTGTCCGCCGAGCTGGTCCCCCAGAAGTCGATCCCGGCGGTTTTCGAAGAGGTGGAAAAGGGGCGGGCCCAGTACGGGGTGGTGCCGGTGGAGAACTCCACCGAGGGGATGGTCTCCCATACCCTCGACATGTTCATGGAGAGCGGGCTGAAGATCAACGCCGAGGTGATGCTGGAGATCCACCACTATCTCCTCTCCCGCACCGGCCGGCTGGAGGACGTCAAGAAGGTCTATTCCCATCCCCAGGCCATTGCCCAGTGCCGCGAATGGCTGGCGGACAACCTCCCCAACGTGCCGGCGGTGGATGTCGCCTCCACGGCGGTCGCGGCCCAGATCGTCAGCGAGGATTACACCGCGGCGGCCATCGCCAGCGAACTGGCCGCCTCCATGTACGACCTCAAGGTGGTGCGGGAGAGGATCGAGGACCAGGTCAACAACTTCACCCGCTTCCTGGTGATCGGCAAGAAGCTGGCCGACAAGAGCGGCGACGATAGGACCTCGCTGATGTTCTCGGTCAAGGACGAGGTGGGGATCCTCTACCGGATGCTGGAGCCGTTCGCCAAGCGGGGGATCAACCTCTCCAAGATCGAGTCGCGCCCCCTGAAGAAAAAGGCCTGGGAGTACATCTTCTTCCTCGACCTGGTCGGCCACGTCTCCGATCCGGAGGTCGCCGACGCGGTCCAGGAGCTGAAGGAGTGCTGTCAGTTCGTGAAGGTGCTGGGATCGTACCCCCGGGCAAAATAGGTATCCGGCTAAGGGCTAAGGGCGAAAGGCTAAGGGAAAACCTTTAGCCCTTTGCCTTTTGCCCTTTGCCCAAAGAGGTTCTTTATGCCGCTGATTGAGCGGTTGGCCATAATCGGCGTCGGTCTGATCGGCGGCTCGCTGGCCCGCATCCTGCGGGAAAAGGGGGAGGTCGGCGAGGTCGTCGGCATCGGCCGGGGCGAGGCAAACCTGAAGCGGGCCGTGGAGCTCGGGGTCATCGACCGCTACTCCACCGACCCCTGCGAGGGGGTCCGGGGCGCCGACCTGGTGTTCCTGGCCACGCCGGTCTGCTCGATCGCCGCGGTGGCGGAGCGGATCGCCCCCTGCCTCTCCGCCGGCTGTGTGGTGACGGACGGGGGGAGCGTCAAGGAGGGGATCGTCGCTACCTGCGAGAGGCTGATGCCCGCCGGCAGCCACTTCGTCGGCGGCCACCCCATCGCCGGCACCGAACACTCCGGGGTGGATGCCTCCTTTGCCAGCCTCTACCAGGGGAAGCGTTGCATTGTCACGCCGACCCCTGACACCGACCCCGGGGCACTCAGGAAGGTTGTGAGGATGTGGGAGGCAGCGGGCTCGGAGGTGATCCTGATGGACGTGGTGAAGCACGACCGGGTGGTGGCCGCCATCTCCCATCTTCCCCACATGGTCGCCTATTCCCTGGTCAACGCCGTCGAGGGGTACGACCGCTTCGACGAGAGCATCCTCAAGTATTCCGCCGGCGGCTTCCGGGACTTCACCAGGATCGCCTCGTCCGATCCCGCGATGTGGCGCGACATCGCCCTCATGAACCGGGAGGCGATCATCGAGATGATGGACTTTTTCGCCAGGTATTTCGCAGAGCTCCGCGCGCTGGTGGCGAAGGGTGACGGTGAGGGGATGCGGCTGTTTTTCGAGGAATCGAAGAAGAGCAGGGACGCCATTTTGTGAGGCAGTTTTGAGTTTTGAGTTTTGAGTTGAATAACCGCTGATGCTTGCATGGAGTCGCATTGGAAACATACACTGTACAACCGGCCAAAGCGGTCCGCGGCGAGATCGCGGTGCCGGGGGACAAGTCGATCTCCCACCGCTCCATCATGCTCGGCTCCATCGCCCAGGGTACCACCACGGTGCGGGGTTTCCTCCGCGGGGAGGACAACCTCTCCACCCTGAACGCCTTCCAGGCCTTGGGAGTGGCCGTTGAGGACGACGGTGAGACGCTGCGGATCGAGGGGAAGGGGCTGCATGGTCTGGCTGAGCCTTTCGACATCCTGGATTGCGGCAATTCCGGCACATCAATTCGACTGATGACCGGCCTGCTCGCCGGGCAGCGCTTTTTCTCGATCCTGACCGGCGACCGCTACCTCCGCAACCGGCCGATGCGGCGGGTCATCGAGCCTCTTGCCAGGATGGGGGCTACCATCTTCGGCCGCGCCGGAGGGGACAGGGCGCCCCTGGCCATTGTCGGCCGGGAGCTCACCGGGATCGATCATGCATCTCCGGTGGCAAGTGCCCAGGTGAAGTCGGCGCTCATGCTGGCGGGGCTCTATGCCGCGGGCGCAACGACCATAACCGAGCCCCACCTCTCCCGCGACCATTCGGAGCGGATGTTCCGCCATTTCGGGGCGGATATCGAGATCCTGGCGACCGGGGTCAGGGTGCGCGGCGGCCGGGAGCTCCAGGGGCGCGACATCGTTGTCCCGGGGGATATCTCGTCGGCGGCCTTCTTCATGGTGGCGGCCCTGATCGTCCCCGGTTCCGAGCTCCTCATCAGGGGGGTCGGAGTCAATCCGACCAGGACCGGGATCCTCGACATCCTGACCGCCATGGGCGCCTCCATCGAGCTGGTAGATTGCCGCGAGGTTTCCGGCGAACCGGTGGCGGACATCCTGATCAGGTCATCGCGGCTGCGCGGGATCGAGATCGGCGGCGACCTGGTGCCGCGGGCCATCGACGAGTTTCCGGTCATCTGCGTGGCCGCAGCCCTGGCGGAGGGGCGGACCATCGTCAGGGATGCGCGGGAGCTCCGGGTCAAGGAGACCGACCGGATCGCGGCAATGGCCGCCAACCTGCGCAAGGCGGGGGTCGCTGTCGTCGAGACGGAGGACGGCATGGAGATCGAAGGGGGGGAGCGCCTCCTGGGGGGGAGCTTCGAAAGCTTCGGCGATCATCGGATCGCCATGTCCATGCTGGTGGCCGGGCTCGCCGCCGAGGGAGAGGTCGCCGTCAGCGATGTGGAGTGCATCGCCACCTCATTCCCGAACTTTACCGAGCTCCTCGCCCGGGTTGCCGCCCGATGAGCGAAGGGGGTGTGCGGCCAAGGCCCGAAGGGCTGATCATCGCCGTCGATGGCCCTTCCGGCGCAGGCAAAAGCACCATCACCAGGCTTCTGTCGCAGCGGCTCGGCTATCTGTACATCGACACCGGGGCCATGTACCGCGCGGTAGCTCTGGCGGTCAGGCGCGCCGGGGTTTCGCCGGACGACGATGCCGCGCTGGTCGCGGTCTGCCGGGGGGTGGAGATAAGCTTTGTCCGCACCAACGGCTGCTGCCAGGTCCTGTTGAACGGCGAGGACGTCTCCGCCGCGATCCGGACCCCGGAAATAAGCATGCTCACCTCGCGCATATCCGCCAGGATGGTGGTCCGGGACGTTATGGTCCGGCTCCAGCGGGAGCTGGGGAAGAACGGCGGGGTGATCCTGGAGGGGCGCGACATCGGGACGGTGGTCTTCCCCGATGCCGACCTGAAGTTTTTCCTGTCCGCTTCGGTGGATGAGCGGGGGAGGCGCCGTTACCTGGAGCTGAAAGGGAAGGGGGAGGATGTCCTCCTGGAGAGGACCATCGCCGAGGTTGCGCAACGGGACGAACAGGACAGCCGGCGCGAGCATGCGCCGCTCCGCAGGGCCGACGACGCCGTAGACATCGATTCCACCGGGCTCTCCATCGAGGAGGTGGTGGCGCTGATGGAAGGAATTATTAAAGAAAAACTAGCCGCTAGCCACTAGCTGCTAGCCGCTGAGAGTCCACATGGAAATAATACTTGCCAAGCAGGCCGGGTTCTGCTTCGGCGTGAAACGGGCCACCCAGATGGCCTTCGAGGCGGCGGGAAAAGGGGGGAAGACCTTCACCCTCGGCCCGATCATCCACTCCCCCCAGGTCGTGCAGAAGCTGGAGGAGATGGGGGTCAGAGTGATCCGGGACATCTCGGAGCAGGAGAACGGCACCATCATCATCCGCTCCCACGGAGTGGCCGCCGACGAGGTCGAAGAGGCGGTTCGCAAGGCCCTCGACATCGTCGATGCCACCTGCCCATTCGTCAAGAAGGCCCAGGAACATGTGCAGAGCCTTTCCCAGGCGGGGTACGAGGTGGTGGTGGTCGGGGATGCCGACCATCCGGAGGTGCAGGGGATCGTCTCCTATGCGCAGGGGAAGGTCTACGTGGTCGCTTCCGGGGAGGAGGCTGCCCGGCTTCCCCGGATGGCGAAGATAGGGGTGGTCGCCCAGACCACCCAGTCCTTTGAAAACCTGAAGAACGTGGTTCTCGAATGCCTCACCAAGGGGGGCGAGATCAGGGTGTTCCATACGATCTGCGATGCCACCGCGGTCAGGCAGGAGGAGGCCAAGGCGCTAGCCAAGCAGGTCGACTGCATGATCGTGATCGGCGGCTACAACAGCGCCAACACCAAGCGTCTTGCCGAGGTCTGCACCGAACTCCAGCCGAAGACCCACCATATCGAGACCGCGCAGCAGCTCGCGCCCGCCTGGTTTGAGGGGGTTGGCAAGGTGGGGGTGACGGCCGGCGCCTCGACTCCCAAATGGCTGATCGACGAAGTCATGGAGCGGATCGCTGAGATAGACAAAAATTATTGAATTTTTTAGGGAATGTGTTAAATTGTGCAGATTCCTGCATAAGACAATATTTGAGGGGGTACATGTTTGATGAAAGACGAGACGAGAGTAACCGGTAAAAACGATGCGCCGATCAAGCGCTTTATCGATACCGAGGAAGAACATGAGCAGGGTGCGGGGGGGGAGTTCGCGGAGCTGTTCCACGACAGCCTCAAGCAGCTCCAGGTCGGCGAGGTCGTCAAGGGGGTAGTGGCGCACATCAACCAGGATTTCGTGCTGGTCGACGTCGGCTACAAGTCCGAAGGGCGGATCCAGATCAGCGAGTTCCTCGATGAAAACGGCCAGCTTACCGTGAAGGTCGGTGACGAGGTGAAGGTCCTCTTCGAGCGTGCCGAGAACGAGCATGGCTATATCGTCCTCTCCAAGCGGAAAGCCGAATCCCAGGTGACCTGGGGGAAAATCGAGGAGGCCGGGGAAGGGGGCATCGTCGAAGGGCGGATCGTCTCCAAGGTCAAGGGGGGGCTCAATGTCGATATCGGCATCATGGCCTTCCTCCCCGCCTCCCAGGTGGATATCCGCCCCGGCGGCAACCTGGACAGGTATGTCGGCCAGAGCGGCAAGTTCAAGATCCTCAAGATGAACAGGAAGCGGGGGAACGTGGTCCTTTCCCGGCGAGTGCTCCTGGAGGAAGAGCGGGAGTCGCTGAAAAAGGAAACCCTGGCCAACCTGGCGGAAGGGCAGATCCTGGATGGCGTCGTCAAGAACATCACCGACTACGGGGCATTCGTTGACCTGGGCGGGCTTGACGGGCTGCTGCACATCACCGACATGTCGTGGGGGAGGCTGTCCCATCCGTCCGAGGTCATCAAGGTCGGCGATCAGCTGAAGGTGATGGTCCTCAAGTATGACAGCGCCAAGGGGAAAATCTCCCTGGGGCTCAAGCAGACCGTTGCCGACCCGTGGCTGAGCGTCGGCGGGAAATATGAAGTCGGTGCGCGGGTTAGCGGCAAGGTGGTCAGCCTTGCCGACTACGGCGCCTTCGTCGCCCTCGAGGAGGGGGTCGAGGGGCTGGTCCATGTCTCCGAGATGTCCTGGACGAGGAGGTTGCGCCATCCTTCCGAGATCCTCAAGGTGGGGGACGAGGTGGAGGCCGTGGTGCTCGGCGTTGACGGCGGCAACCGCCGCATCTCCCTGGGGCTCAAGCAGACCGAGGTGAACCCCTGGACCGTGATCGGCGAGAAGTACCCGATGGGGACCAAGATCCAGGGGCAGATCAAGAACATCACCGATTTCGGCATGTTCATCGGCATCGAGGACGGGATCGACGGTCTGGTCCATGTCTCCGACATCTCCTGGACCAAGCGGATCAAGCACCCCGGCGAGCTGTTCAGCAAGGGACAGAGCGTGCAGGCCGTGGTGCTCAACATAGACGCCGAGAACGAGAGGCTCTCCCTGGGAATCAAGCAGCTCAGCCCCGATCCCTGGAGCGAGATCCCGGAAAAATACCGGCCGGGTACCCGGGTCAAGGGGAAGGTTTCTTCTGTCACCGATTTCGGGGTCTTCCTGGAGATTGAGGAGGGGATCGAGGGGCTGGTGCACGTCTCCGAGCTTTCCCAGGAAAAACTGCCGACCGCCAAGGGCTTTGCCAACGTGGGGGACGAGTTGGAGGCGGTGGTCCTCAACGTGG
>JAMPXD010000029.1 GCA_023701365.1 Geobacteraceae bacterium | reverse complement strand
TGCTGCACAGCTTTCGCCGAATTCATGTATGATACCATGAACCGGACCGTTGGAAAACCTGTTTTTGTCGCGCCTTTTGTCCGTCAAAGTTATCTTGACACGCCGGACGACAAGCAGTAAGTTTCGGCTAGCGGGATTTCATAGTGGTTGGATGTCGCCGTGCCGTTTGCCCAGAAAGCCCTGCGGGAGACGCTGAAAGCCGCCGGTGGGCGCTGGGACCCGGAGGAACGGCTCTGGCGGGTCCGGTATGGTTCGATCCGGGACAGCAGGAATTCCTCGAAACGATAATTGCTCGGAGTTTCCAGTGGTTGGGGGATTCCCAATTGACTTTGGAGACGAAAAGGTGTATTAAACTCGCGTAATTTCATGGTGTTATGGAGGGTAGGGAGATGGGCTCTTCGCCCTTGGAAAATATTAGTGGTACCGAAAGCCGCTTTTGTCTGCTTTATGCTGACGGGCGGCTTTTCTATTGTTTTGGGGTTTAGGTAATTCATTTGAAAATACTTTCTAATATATCATTCCCTCCAATTCTGGACACCTCAAGCGGGGACATCATCAGGGACTTCTTCAACCCGGCCTTGGCTGCTTCAGTTCGCTATGATCGGGGTGTCGGGTTCTTTAGCGCTGCCTGGCTCCGTTTGACTGCTCAGGGAATGACGACGTTTGCCGCCAATGACGGCTATGCGCGTTGGGTGACCAGTCCCATTCTCAGCGAAGACGACTGGCAGGCCTTGCAGGAAGGGAGCGCGGCACGACAGGACGAAACCCTTAGACTGGCAATGGAAGTCAATATCCACGATCTGCGCAAGACCTTGCAGGGGGAAACCCTGTCTGCGTTGGCCTGGTTAGTGGCGGATGGCATACTAGATTTCAAGTTGGCGCTGCCGCGCAATAAGCTGGACCAAGGGGAGTTTCACGATAAGTTCGGTATATTCACCGATGCGGAAGGGAATCAGGTAAGTTTCAACGGTTCCTATAACGACAGCATTCAGGGGACGAGGAATTACGAATCAATCAAGATCTTCTGCTCATGGCAGTCGGTGCTTGCCTTGCTGGTGAATGCCGATCAAGAGCGGTTTGAGCGGTTGTGGCTTAACAAGGATCCGAATGTTCAGGTGTACGATTTGCCGGAAGCGGCCAAGGCCAACATTATCAAGCTCCGGACCCAGGAGCGACCGTATCCGGAACCGAACAAGGAACAACTTAGTCTGATAAGCGGAAGGCAGGCCGTCTACAGCCCGGTTAAACCGTCTCTTCCGGCCAGTATAGATTTACGCGACTACCAGAATCAGGCCATTGACGAATGGTTTAATCATGACTGCCGTGGCTTGCTGGAAATGGCAACTGGCACTGGTAAGACGATAACGGCTTTATCGGCGTCCGTGCGGCTCTACGAGCGGGAGAGGCGCCTGGCGCTCATCATGACGGTTCCGTATCAGCACCTTGTTGATCAATGGTGCAAGGAGAGCCAGCCGTTTGGTTATCGGCCAATACTTGCCTACCAGAGCAAGGCCAGTTGGTTCGATGAACTGAATAATCTAGTGATGGATTTCAGTTCCGGGTACCGGGATCATTTTGCCGTCATCACCACCCACACCACGTTTATTTCTGCTGATTTTCAGGCAACCATTGCCCGCCTGAGTGAGCAAACCCTGATTATTGCCGATGAAGCTCACCATCTCGGTGCCGAACGGAGCCGGCAAAATTATCCACAGCAGATTCCGTATCGGCTGGCGTTGTCGGCTACTCCGGACCGCTGGTTTGATGACGAAGGGAGCGCCGCCCTGCGCGGCTATTTCGGGGAGACGGTCTTTTCCTTCCCGCTGGAGAAGGCTATCGGTGTCAGCCTGACGCCGTACTACTACCATCCGCATCTGGTGCAGCTAACCCCCGAGGAGTTGGAAAGCTTCGAAGAGCTTTCGACTAAGATTGCCCAGCTTGCAGGGAGGGATGACGAACGGGCGAAGGAAACCCTGAAGCTCCTTCTCATCCGACGGGCGGAACTGTTGAATAAGGCGGCCAATAAAATAAGTGAATTGTCGAAACTGATCGACGCCAGCGGCCATATCGAGCATACTCTCTTTTACTGTGCCCCCGGTCAGATTGACGAGGTGCAACGGCTGCTCGGCTGGGAACACGGCTTGTTAGTGCAGCGGTTCACGGCAGAAGAAGATGTCGCAGAGCGCCAGCAGCGTCTGGCTGATTTTGCCAGTGGCGAGATTCAGGCACTGGTGGCAATGAAATGTCTGGATGAAGGCGTTGACGTGCCCAGCACCAAAACCGCCTACATCATGGCCAGCAGCAGCAATCCGCGGGAGTTCATCCAGCGTCGTGGGCGTGTTCTGCGGAAGTATCCGGGGAAAGAATTTTCGGTAATTCATGACATGATTGCTGTACCGCCGACTGCCTGGACGACCAGTCAGGATTCGGCAACATTCAACATCGAACGGGGAATCATCCGCAAAGAGTTGGAGCGGTTCAAGGAGTTCGCCTCACCGGCGCTGAACAAGCACAAGGCCATGGACGTCATTTGGGATATTGCCAGCCGTTATAATCTGATGGATTTCTGAGAGGCCTTATGCAGAAAGAGCGACTGATGAACCTGTTTGAAACCTTTGATCCGGCAGTAAAGAATATCATCCTTGGGGTACTTGATATCGAGCAGGAGCATATCTCCATGGAGCGGCCACGGGTCAAGGAGCATATTGACGAAATCGTTACTTCTGCCGCGAAAAAGGAAGTTGAGAAACTTGAAGCAGAGGAGCGCCCATGAAACTTGAGCGCATAACCATCGAGAACTTCCGCCAATACTGCGACAAGCAGCGGGTTGATTTTGCCAAGGATGAGCAGAAGCGGGTAACTGTCATTCACGGCATCAATGGAGCCGGTAAGACCTCCTTTTTTCTCTCAATCAATTGGTGCCTCTATGGTACGAGTGTTGAAAATATCAAGATAATCGATAATGTCGGCGAATTGATGAGCAAGGAGGCTGTCAGCCGGGCGGCAATCGGTGAAACAATACGCACTTCAGTGGACCTTGCTTTTCTGCACAACGGGGAACGGTATCAGATCAAGCGGATGTTACAGGGCGTCAAGCTGATCGATGGAACGGTAAAGGTCGAGGAAAACGATTCGTTTTCCATGATGCGTACCAAGGCCGACGGGCAGGCAGAGCGGATCAATAACCCAATCGGCACTATGAATTCCATTCTTCCCGCCAATGTGCGTGAATATTTCCTTTTCGATGGCGAGAAGATAGACAACTTTGCCAAGCCAGAAGCGGCAAAGCAGGTTAAACAGGCCATTTATCTGGTGTTGAAACTGGAGATTCTGGAGCGCTCCCGCCGCCATCTGGAAGCAGTTGCCGTTGAGTACCGTAAGGAGCTGAAAAATAAATCGGGGCAGCAGTTGCGTGACTTGTTAGAGGAAGAAGAAAAGGCGCGCAAGGAGATTCAGAAATCCAGGGATCGCATTTATGAAGTGCATCAGGAGATCGACTCTGCCGAGCAAAAAATTGCCGACATTGACAAGCGTCTGCGTGAGATGGAAAACACGAACATTCTCCAACAGCAGCGTGATCGTATAGAGCGAGAACTGAAGCAGCGCCGGACGGAGCTGGAGGAGATCGTCAGCACCATTCAGGGGTTAGCGACATCAGGCTATTTCGTAGTCGCCGAAGCTGCTATCAAGAAGGCTATCTTGCTGCTTGAAGAAAAAAGAGCGCGGGGCGAAATCCCCAGCGACTTCCGCCAGCAATTCATCAAGGATCTGATCAACAAGATGGTCTGTGTTTGCGGCCGACCATTCGATGACGGCAGTGAAGAGCACCGAACTCTGCTCGCCAAAATAAGCCATGGTCTGCCAGATGCATTGCAGGATGAGGTTTTGAATACCTGTGCCGTGCTGCAAGCCTTTGAACAGCGCACTGAAAAGCACCGGGCTGATGTGGATAGTGCCATGCGTCGCCGGGCTGAATTGGTGGATATTATCAGGAGCCTGGAAGCAGAACTGGATGATCTAAGCCGCCAGTTGAAGGGCTCTCCGCTTGAGGAAATCAGCAAGCTGGAGCGGAACCGCGAGAACTTCAAGGCTGATGTACGGGAATACAATTTTGAAGTCGTTATCCTTCATACCCGCATTGACGACTTAAACAAGAAGCTCGTCGAGCTGAAAAAGGAGATAGACCGGGCGCGCAGGGAAGAGAAGCGCGAAGTCCTGTTGAGCACCAAGCTCGATCTGGCGCAAAGAGCCGCCGACGCTATCGGTGAGATGTATCAGTCCTTTGCCGATGAAATGCGGGAGAAGATACAGGACAAGACCAAGGAGATTTTCAAGAAGCTGGTCTGGAAAGAGAGTCACTTTCAGGATGTCAAACTTGGGCCGGATTTCAATCTGGAAGTCATCGACCGCTACGGTTATTCGGCGCGTCCGGAGCTTTCCGCCGGTGAACGTCAGGTGCTCAGTCTTTCCTTTATCATGGCCATGTCCAGGATCAGTGATGAAGAAGCGCCGCTTGTTATGGATACCCCCTTTGGACGTCTTTCATCCCACCACCGCAACGCTATTGCCGAGCATCTGCCGACGCTTGCCAGTCAGCTGATTTTGTTCGTTACTGATGAAGAGCTGCGAGACGAAGCTCGTCAGAACATGGAGGCGCGGATCGGTGCGGAGTATCGGCTTGAATTCAGCTCCAAGACAAGCTGTACAGAAATTATCGAGGTGAAATGATGGATATTCCAGTAAGCCGAGATACCGTGACGATTGATGAAGCAGTGCATAAAATCTATAAAGATCTGACCGACGGCACAGATCCGGTAACAGTGCCTTTCAAGACCATGAAAGATGTCTTTCTTTGGGCTGCAACCTTGGGGTATAAACGTGGAGAAAGACGGCCAATCGCAGGGAAGAAGCTTACTATTTTCCGCTGGGCGCAGTTCAGTTCACAGACTGATATTCCGGTGGTTAAGGCAATTTCCTTGGCTGATGGGGATGAAATAAATGTTTTGCTCAGTCAGGATGAGATGTTGAATGTTATTGAGGAATATGCCAATGCTGGGATACATGATTTGCGGGCAAGATTATTTGATGAACATGGGCAGCCGTTGTGGAATTTAGTAAATTTGATTTGAATTTGATCGAATATATAGGAGCGCAGCATATGAAATATTTAGAATTACTCAGTGTATCAACTGCATTATTGCTGATATGTATCGGATTAAAGACTATGTTCAAGCACTTCAAGTGGAATGCAGTGTATGAAAAACTAGACTCAGACTTTAGAGATGGATTTAAAAGCGCGACTCCTTTTATGTATTTTATTTCTATTATAGTGTTTTGCGGTGGAATAGGCGTTTGGATATCTTTCTATCAGAAAAACTTCGATCTCGCAAATATATCCACTTATATTTTTGCGCTAATATCCTCTCTTATGGTCGATTTAATACTGAATAAGGACGATGCAAAGTATAAAGATAAAGCATTCATGATGTGTATAATTTGCTGTTTTATATTTATAATGTCATTTGCTGTTGCGGCTGTAGCTTTGAGCAAGGGTTTATTATTATTGAAATGGTATTTGGGAGTGACTGCGTTGATTTCCGCTTGGTATTTATGGTGGATATTGTCATCGAATGATATAAAACTTGGGCCAACAAGGCAGGAAATCCGGGATTCAACAATTGGCTCCGATCCATCAGCTAGTTTAAAGGGCAAGGGTTTGTCTGAACTTTAGGAGATAAAAATGCCAGATACTAATAATTACCTAGAACTTCCTGCGATTAAAATTGTCCAGCCGCTTGGTGAATTTTATGCAGTAGTATTTAAAGCAAAAGAGCTGAAAATGGTTTCATTTTCTGAGCCAGCTACGCTGAACGATGAATTAGATACAATTGAACATACGCAACGGGTTGAAAACATTAACAGGCTCAAGGAAATCGGTAAGTATATCGATACAGTCGATTCAGCATTCCCGAATGCTATTATTCTTGGTGCAAATTATAATAATAGAGGTGAACATGTAACTGATGAGGCCATTAAATGGAAAGTTAAACATGTTGCTGATGAATATTTTCGATTGATTATTCCGAAACAAATGCAAATTGCTTCAATTATTGATGGCCAGCATAGACTTCATGGCTTTGAATATTCTGGAAATCCTACAAGAGAAAACATGGAGCTGCTTTGCTCTGTTTATCTCGATATCCCTGTTCCATATCATGCGTATATTTTCTCAACCATTAACTTTAATCAAAAGAAAGTTGATAAGAGTTTAGCATATAACCTTTTTGGGTTTGATATTGAAAGTAGTCCATCTGACACATGGGCTCCTGAAACATTAGCGATTTTTCTATCACGGAAGCTTAATACTGAAGAAGATGGACCTTTCTGTGGTCATATAAAGTTAGGTGTTCAAAATGATTCACCTGACGAAGCTGCAGATAGAATCGAAGAGAATTGGGCAATATCAATGGCAACGATTGTGGACGGTATCTTAGGGTTAATTACTACGAATCCTAAGAAAGATCGCTATGAATTAATGAAAGTGCCTATAGACCGGGGGAGGAATCGGTCGTTATTGGATAAGAGTGGTCCCCCATTAAGGTTTTTGTATTTAAATGAATACGATAAAGCTTTATACGAAATACTGAGTAATTATTTTATGGCGGTAAAAGATGTATTTTGGGAAAACATTAACTCAAAATCTTATATCCGTAAAACCGTCGGGATTCAGGCATTGTTTGATGTATTGAAAATACTCATGGCTGATTTTGAAACCAAGAAGCAGGCCGGGTATGATCATTTCAAAAACATTATTTCTATTGCTAGTAGTATAGATTTCACAAAGATGGAGGCTTCCGGTATTGGAAAAACAAAGATTAAAAATGCAATATTATTAAAATTAGAATATATCGATATCGAATCTATAAAAGAGGCAGATAGGCCATTTTATTTGGAGCTGCTGGCTTGATTTAAGATTAATGCACTACCGCTAATTACTTGCGACTGGCCAAGTAATCGACGCATAGGAGTATGAATATGACGATTGTTGAAGCTATCAAGCAGGTTATGTTAGTTGCAGGTAAACCACTTACACCTAGTGAAGCTTATGACCTTATTGTGAAAAAGAAACTATATAGTTTCAATGCTGACAACCCTTCTCACATAGTCAGGAGTCAAATCAGGCGGCACTGTAAAGGTCTTGATTTCCCTTCAAGTAAACCTACTAAGCATTTTGAAGAGTTTGAAGATGGGAAGTATTATTTTTTGGAGAAGCCGCTTAAAGCAAGGGCAGTGGTTGGTAAACCCTCCAAGATAAGTGAAAAAACTCAACCCACGACAGCCACAATTAATAAACAACTTAAAGAGCTTCATTATTCCTAC
Source organism: Geobacteraceae bacterium (assembly GCA_023701365.1). Taxonomy (GTDB): domain Bacteria; phylum Desulfobacterota; class Desulfuromonadia; order Geobacterales; family Geobacteraceae; genus JAMPXD01. The sequence continues at coordinate 19,984 of JAMPXD010000029.1, read as the reverse complement.
CATGAGGCTCTTAAAACAAAAATTCTTAAAGGCTTGAAAAGCCTTACCCCATCTGCGTTCGAGTTATTTTCAAAAAAACTCCTCGAAGTCTACGGTTTCCACGATATGAAAGTAACTCATATTTCTAAAGATGGTGGTATTGACGGTTTTGGTAAATTAAAAATTGGCTTGGCAGAAATGAATGTGGCTTTTCAATGTAAGAAATGGAGTACTAATTCAATTCACCGGCCAGAAGTTGATAAATTCAGAGGAGCAATTCAAGGTGAGTTTGAGCAAGGCATTTTTATTACAACTACAGGATTTGCACCAGGGGCAAAAGCAGTATCTTTCAAAAGAGGTGCAGTGCCGATAGTTTTGATTGATGGCGACGGGATCGTTGATTTAATGATTCAGAAGGAATTTGGTGTGCAAAAGGAAAGTTTGCCAGTTTACAGCTACGCCCTTGACCTGGCATTAACCGAAGAGGAATAGATTTAAAAGATGCTGTGCTCATTTCAATATTGACTTCCAGCTTGTTTTAAATTAACTTCCAGATTGCGTTGGAAGTTAATTTGTATTGGGAGTTTATATGTCTTCATTTGAATATGTTTTTTCCGCCATAAAAGGTCAACAAGCTGGCCGCGAATTCTACATTTCCATGTGCCCTCTGAAAATTGTTCCGAAACTATTTTTATTCCAAGCAGACGAATTACCTCCCGAACTCCGTTCCCAACGAGTAGTGAACAAATCGCGAATCCCAGAAATGTCACGATATATCACAACCAACCGTCAGAATTACATTTTCTCAGCGATTACTGCTTCAATTGACAGACAGGTGACATTTGAAAAGCTTGTCATCGAAGGCAAGGAACAAGATGATATTGGCAGACTGCGGATACCGTTAGATGCTCGATTTATATTAAATGATGGCCAGCATCGACGAGCAGCAATCGAAGAGGCCTTGAAGGAACAGCCAGACCTTGGTGATGAAACAATCTCTGTTGTGTTCTTCATAGACAAGGGGCTGAAGCATTCCCAACAGATGTTCGCTGACCTTAACAAACATGCTATCCGTCCCTCCCGTTCTACTGGAATTCTTTTTGACCACCGTGACCCATTGTCCAGTCTTGCTTGTGAGATTGTCGAAAAGATCCCCGTATTCAGAAACCTGACGGAGATGGAGAAAACTTCCATCTCAAACCGCTCCACCAAGCTTTTTACCTTGAGCGCGATTTATCAGGGAACCTTGTCTCTGCTGCGGAAACCAGAGAAATCAAAGACGATTACGGACGCCGAAATGAAGGTGGCATTCGATTTCTGGAGTTGCGTTACGGAAAACATACGCGACTGGAAGCTTGCTGCAATGAAGGATATCAGCACCAATGAATTGAGGCTTGATTATGTTCATGCCCATGCTCTTGCACTTCATGTAATCGGCAGATTAGGAGGCGCTCTCCTGTCCACACCAGGCCGTGATTACAAGGAAGACCTGAAGAGGCTTAATGACATTGATTGGGCCAGAAAGAATAGCGCCCTGTGGGAAGGGCGAGCTATGCATAATGGTAAAATAAGCAAATCTCATACCTGTGTTACCTTGACAACCAATTACCTCAAGACCTTTTTCAACCTTCCCCTATCATCGGAAGAAAAACAGATTGAAGATACATTCCTCAGGAAAGCCTGATCAATATGAACAAGATTATCGAGATCAAAGAACACATTAAAAAGGTGTACCTGGCCTATAATCGCCCGTTTGTGGTCGGTTACTCGGGCGGCAAGGACTCTACTGTTGTCATGCAGCTTGTTTGGGACGCCATCGAAGAAATCCCCCACGAGCAGCTGAAACAGGATGTTCATGTTATCTCTACGGATACCCTGGTGGAGACTCCCTACATTATCGATTATGTGGCGAAAACATTGGAGCAGATCAATGTTGCTGCTCGTGCCGGTAACCTCCCTATCTACGCCCATCGCCTGACGCCGCTCTATAAAAACAGCTTCTGGGTGAACCTTATCGGCAAGGGCTACCCTGCGCCGAGCCGCAATTTTCGCTGGTGCACAGAGCGTTTAAAGATCGAGCCGGTTAACCGGTTCATCGCCGAGTATGTGGATAAATGGGGTGAGGCAACTGTTGTTCTGGGTGCTCGCCGTGATGAGAGCGCTTCCCGCAGTCAGGTCTTGAGCAGCAAGGCGCGGGACAATATGGGGCTTTCCAAACATCCGACCCTTCCGGCGGCGTTCGTTTTTACACCCATCGAGGAGATGACGACGGACGATGTCTGGTCGTATCTTCTGAGCCACAAATGCCAGTGGGGCGGGAATAATCGCGACCTTGCCGCCATGTATCAGAACGCCAGTGGTGGCGAGTGTCCGATGGTGGTTGATAAATCGACGCCGTCATGCGGTAGTAGCCGCTTTGGCTGTTGGACCTGCACACTGGTGCAACAGGATACCACCATGGAAAACCTGATCGACAACGGCGAGGAGTGGATGACGCCGCTGCTGGAATTCCGTGATTTCTTGAGTGAAACCCAGGACCCTGAAAAGAAGCATATCTATCGGAGCCACAAGCGCCGTGACGGGCAGGTTTCCTATGTGCGCGACGGAACCCGCATTGCCTATGGCCCGTACAAGTTGGAGTGGCGCAAGACCTTTCTGGAAAGGCTTCTGCAGATTCAGAAAGATGTACAGCAAAGTGGGCCTGATTCCACAGTGCAGCTAATCTCCTTTGAAGAGCTAGAGCTGATCCGCGACTTTTGGCGGGAAGAGGAGTGGGCCGACGCGGTTCCGGAAATCTACCAGCGGGTTATCGGCGTTGATCATGTCTGGCAGGATGATGACGGCATTAAGTACAGCCTGGAAGATCATCAGTTGCTTACCCAGCTTTGCGCGGAGGCTGGGATCAATCCTGACCTGCCGACAAAACTGATTGATCAGGAGCGCCGCATGCAGGGGATGAGCCGCCGCTCCGGCATCTTGCAGAAGATAGACCGCATCTTCTCCGAAGAGTGGCGGACGGAAGAAGAAATACTGGATAGGCTCGGGATGGCAAATGATCTTCAATAAACTGACTGTGACCAATCTCGGCAATTTCGCTGGAACGTTTGACTTTCACCTGAGGAGCAATGATCTTACGGAGAAAAAGCCGATAGTCCTCTTCGGCGGGCTTAACGGCGCCGGCAAGACCACCATTTTCGATGCTATCAAGCTCTGCCTGTATGGCCCTGACATGTTCGGCACTATCAGTGTTGCCCGCTATCATGATTACCTTAGACAGAAAATCCACAGCTCCAAAGTCACTGTGATGCAACCATACAGCGCGACTATTGCCCTGGAATTCGACTATGCGCACCTGGGCAGTGTCTGCACCTACCGAGTTGAGCGTGCATGGGAAGTTTCCGGTCAGAAACTCATTGAGTCATTGGCCTTGGCCAGAAATGGTAAGCCTCTGGATGAAGTGGAAAAGGACGGCTGGCAGGACTTCGTTAAAGAGATCATCCCGCTGGGACTGTCGCAACTGTTCTTCTTCGACGGCGAAAAAATCCAGAAGATGATGTCTGACGACAGTAATGAGGAGTTGAAAAAATCGATCCTGTCGCTTCTCGGTCTTGACTTGGTGGATCGCCTGCAAGCGGACCTGAAGATCTACCGGAGCAAGTATCTGCATGAAGCAAGCAGCAACAGCTATGCTCAAGAAATTGAAGACTTTGCGGAGCAGAAAGCACAGATCGAGGAGACTATACGCAAAGTCAATGATGACAAGGCCGGGCTGGAAAACTCCATAGCACAGCTTTCGGCACGGATAGCCGATTACAGGGACAAGATTGCCGCACAGGGGGAAGGGTACTATCGCAATCGGGTAAGCCTGGAAGAGAAGAAGAGAGCTCTTGGACATGATATTGAAGCGATTAAGGACAAGCTGCGCGAGCTGGCAGCGGGGCTCTTGCCAGTTGCCATTGCCGCCATGCATGCCCTGAAGCTGAAAGGGCAGATTGAAGCTGAGAATAGGCACAAGTCATCGGCCTTGCTAGCCGAAAGCCTTCAGGAGAAGTGCCGGGAAATGCAGGCGCATATAGACTCACCGGACTTTTTACAGGGTGTCGGCGTCACTGTTTCCGTTCTGACCCGGATCAAGCAGCAGTTGAAGAATCAAATATCAGCTCTTTTTGCAGTGGAGGAGACTGGTAACGCTGCACCCGAAGTTTTCGGCTTTTCCCAGAAGCAGGCTCTGGAAATACTGCAGGCTATTGATAAAGCACTAACCGGTATTCCTGCAGAAATGGCTTCGCTGACAGCTAGTTACGAAGGCAAGTTCAGGGAGCTGCAGGATACGGTTGCCCAATTGAACAAGGTGCCGGATGAAGAGTTTATCCAGCCGATGTATGAAACACTGGATAGCTTGAATGTTGAGTTTGGCGGGCTTACGGAGAAGCGGGCCAATTTCGATGAACAATTGGCAGAGCTGATCAACAGCCGCAATGAGCTGGAGCGCTGGATTGTGCAACTGGAGCGGAAGATTGCCTCTTCGTATGAGCAGGATGAAAGATTGCAAACGGTGCTGAAGGTTGAAGAGGTGCTTGCTGCCTATCATCGGCAACTGGCCCAGCAGAAAATCTATGCCCTGCAGGAAGAGTTCACCACCATCTTCCGGATGTTGCACCGCAAAGACGACATGATTTCCAGGGTAAAAATAGACCCACAGACCTTTGCAGTCACCTTGTTTGACCGCAAGGACAAGGTTATTAGTCAGGGGAGTTTGTCGTCGGGTGAACTGGAGATTTACGCTATGGCCATGCTTTGGGCGCTGGCGAAAACATCGGGACAAAAGCTGCCGTTTATTGTCGATACGCCCTTGGCGCGCCTTGACTCCAAGCACCGGGATAACCTGGTGGAACTGTTCTTCCCCTTTGCTTCCGGGCAGATGATGATCTTTTCCACCAATACGGAAGTTGATCAGCAGTATTTTGACCAGCTTCGGCCTTATGTGGCCCAGGCCTACAACCTCGAATACTGCGAAGAGACTAAGTCAACCGTGGTAAAGGAAGGGTACTTTTGGAACTGAACGGACTGGAATTCAAGCGGATCAAGCTGTCGCAGGAATCGACCAAGAAGCTGCAACTGTTCAAGAGCCGCACCGGCCTGACGCCAAACATTGCCTGCCGCCTTGCCCTGGGCATCTCCATCGCCGAGAACAACATGCCGGCGCTGGAACTGTTCACCGAGGAATCAGGGCAGGAGATCAACCGCTATACCCTGTTCGGCGAGCATGAACTGGTGTTGACGTCGCTCTTCTTGCTGTGGTGCCATGAGAAGGAGATTGATCCCGAGGAGCGGAATGACTATTTCCTCGCGCATATCAATCGCGGGGTGGAGTTGTTGGTGAACCGGGTAAAGGGGCTGGAGAATCTGGCTCAGCTGATTAAGTTGAACAATTGACTTGTCTTGTTCATACCCAGGGGGACGCATGGAAAGCGACATCATCATCCAACTTCACAAGAACTTCGAGGACTATGCCCATCAGATTGACGGCGAGGAATTCTGGTTTGCCCGAGACCTTCAGGGGCTTCTCGGCTACGCCAAGTGGGAGAACTTTGCAAAGGTAATAGAAAAGGCCAAGACATCCTGCCAAACCGCTGGCCATGCGGTCGCAGACCATTTTCCCGACGTCAGGAAAATGGTCGATATCGGTTCCGGCGCTGAGCGTGAAATAGAGGATATCGCCCTGACCCGCTACGCCTGCTATCTCATCGCCCAGAACGGCGACCCGCGCAAGGTGGAGATTGCCTTTGCCCAGACCTATTTCGCCGTGCAGACGCGGCGCATTGAACTGATCGAGAAGCGTCTCTCGGAGCAGGAAAGACTGACCGCACGCCAGAAACTGACCATTTCGGAAAAAGAGCTATCCGGCCTTATCTTTGAGCGGATTGGCGACAACAGCGGCTTTGCCCGGATTCGAAGTAAAGGGGATGCCGCCCTTTTCGGCGGTAAGACCACTCAGCAAATGAAGGATAGACTGGCGGTGCCCGACAATCGGGCGCTGGCAGACTTTCTTCCGATGATTACCATCAAGGCAAAGGACTTCGCCACCGAGATAACCAATTTCACGATCAAGCGCGATAACCTGCGCCATGAAGCGGAAATGACATCAGAGCATGTGAGAAACAATCTTGAGGTTCGCAAGGTGATGACTGAGCGTAGTATTAAGCCTGAGGAGCTGCCGCCGGCGGAAGATATCAAGAAGCTGGAGCGCCGGGTAAAATCCGAGGGAAAGCTTCTGGCGAAACAGACCGGAAAGCGGAAGAAATAAGCTGTATGGACGAGCCGATTTACCTCGATCATAACGCCACTACGCAGCTTGACCCGCGGGTTCTGGAAAAGATGTTGCCGTATTTCACCCAGGTATACGGCAATGCCTCCAGCATCGATCATCTGCACGGCAACCGGGCGAAAAAGGCCGTGGATGAAGCACGGCTGACCATTGCCAAGCTAATGGGATGCCGCAAGGAGAGCGAAATCATCTTCACTAGCGGCGCCACGGAAGCCAACAATCTTGCCCTCATCGGTACCTGCCGCCGGCTGCGTGATAAAGGCCGGCATATCATCTCGTCGGCCATTGAGCACCCGGCCGTTCTTGACACGCTTAGATATCTGGAAAAAGAGGGCGCGGAAGTAACACTGCTGCCGGTTGACCGCTACGGGGTTGTCGATATCGACGAGCTCAAATCGGCAATCAGAAGCGACACGATTCTGGTTTCAGTGATGTTCGCCAACAACGAAATCGGCACTATTCAACCGATCAAGGAAATCGGCGAGCTTGCCAAGAAGCATGGGGTGTTGTTCCATGTTGATGCCGCCCAGGCTGTCGGTCATGAGCCGGTGCATGTCTATGACCTTAACATCGATTTGCTGTCCTTCAGTGCCCACAAGTTTTATGGTCCGAAGGGGGTAGGAGGGCTTTTCGTCCGTTCCTATGCGCCGATGGTGCGACTGGACGCAGTGACGTATGGGGGAGGCCAGGAGCGGGGACTGCGACCAGGAACGCTGAACGTGCCGGGTATCGTTGGCATGGCGGAAGCCTTGTCTTTGGCCAACAAAGAACTGAGCGCAGAAAACCGCAAATTGAGAGAAATGGCAGATAGTATTTACAATCGGCTCAAACAAGCTATTCCCGATATAAAACTAAACGGCTACCCGCAGAACAAGCTTACCAACAACCTCAGCCTGACCATTCCAGGCGTCGAAGCAAAGGCTCTGATCCATCTTCTGAAAAACAAACTCTCTTTTTCAGCCGGTTCTGCCTGTTCGACAACCAAGGTCGAGCCATCCCATGTGCTCAAGGCCATTGGCCTCACCGATGACGAAACGTTCCAGACCATTCGGCTTGGCCTTGGAAGGGGGACGCATAATATCCAGGAAATAGCCGATATTCTCTGTGACGGAATACAACAACTGAGGGGGTAAAATGCCCCGCTCGTATCCAGGGCATCTGCGCCGGGAACATGACCCTGCCGAAGAAGAATGCGCACAAAACGAGAGCGCCGAGGTCTTGAAAACCCCGGCGCTCTTTGTTTGACCGTCCGTGACGGATGCCGCTCGCTGCCGGCGCTACCCCTTGAGTTTCTTCAGCAGTATCTCGTTCACCAGCGCCGGGTTCGCCTTCCCCTTGGAGGCCCGCATCACCTGGCCGACGAAGAAGCCGAACACCTTTTCCTTGCCCCCACGGAACTCCTCCACCTGGCCGGCGTTGGCCGCCATGATCTGGTCGATGATCCGTTCGATCTCGCCGGTGTCGGAAACCTGGACCAGCCCCTTCTCCGCGACGATCGCAGCCGGCGCCTTGCCGGTCTTGTACATCTCGTCGAACACGGTCTTGGCGATCTTGCCGGAGATGGTCCCCTTGTCGATCAGCTCCAGCAGATCCACCAGCAGCTGCGGCGTCACCCGGGAGTCGGCGATCCCTTTGCCATCCTCGTTGAGCGCCCGGGTCAGCTCCCCCATCACCCAGTTGGCGACGCTCTTCGCCTGGGGATAGAGGGCCGTGCAGGCTTCGAAGTACTCTGCCAGCTCCCGGCTGGCGGTCAGCACCTCGGCGTCGTAGGCGGTGAGCCCCAGCTCAGCCAGGTAGCGCGCCCTTTTCGCCTCCGGTAGCTCCGGTAGCGAGAGCCGGGCGTCCTCCACCCAGTCGGCGGAGATCACCAGCGGCACCAGGTCGGGGTCGGGGAAGTAGCGGTAGTCGTGGGCCTCCTCCTTCCCCCGCATGGAGCGGGTCGTGCCCGTGTTCGGGTCGAACAGCCGGGTCTCCTGGACGATCCTGCCCCCTTCCTCGATTACCTCGATCTGCCGCTCGATCTCGTGCTCGATCGCCTGTTTGACGAAGCGGAACGAGTTGACGTTCTTGGTCTCGGTGCGGGTGCCGAACTTGTCGGAGCCGACCGGCATCACCGAGACGTTGGCGTCGCAGCGGAAGCTCCCCTCCTCCATGTTGCCGTCGCAGATCCCGAGGTAGACCACGATCTGGTGCAGCTTCTTGAGATAGGCGACCGCCTCGTCAGCGCTTCTGATATCCGGCTCGGAGACGACCTCCAGGAGCGGCGTGCAGGCCCGGTTCAGGTCCACCCCCGAGCCCTGGCCGAGGCCCGGGACGTCGCCATGGACCAGCTTGCCGGCGTCCTCCTCCATGTGGATCCGGGTGATGCCGATCCGCTTCACCTTGCCGTCCACCTCGATGTCCAGGTGGCCGTTCACGCAGATGGGGAGCTCGAACTGGCTGATCTGGTAACCCTTGGGGAGGTCGGGGTAGAAGTAGTTCTTGCGGGCGAACACGCTCCGCTGGGCGATGCTGCAGTTGGTGGCGAGCCCGGCCCGGATGGCGTACTCCACCACCTTCTTGTTGAGGACCGGCAGCGCCCCCGGCATCCCGAGGCAGACCGGGCAGGTCTGGGAGTTGGGGCTGGCGCCGAATTTCGTCGAACAGCCGCAGAAGATTTTCGTGTTGGTGAGGAGCTGGACGTGGACTTCGAGGCCGATCACGGCTTGGTATTGCATAAGGGATTCTCCGGGTTGAGGTAGGGGCGAGGCATGCCTCGACCGAATTTGGCCGGTATTGCCATCTTAGGGCGACGCATGCGTCGCCCCTACTATAATGCGGCCTTGCGCTTGTGCCACTCGGTCGCCTGCTCGAAGGCATAAGCCGCGCGCAGGATCGCCTCCTCGCCGAACGGCCTCCCCACCAGTTGCAGGCCGATCGGCAGCCCCTCCCGGCTGAAGCCCGCCGGTACGGAGATGCCGCAGGTCCCGGCCAGGTTGACCGGGATGGTGAAGATGTCGGAGAGGTACATCTGGAGCGGGTCGTTCGTTTTCTCGCCGAGCCGGAAGGCGGGGGTGGGGGCGACCGGGGTGAGGATCAGGTCCACCTCCTCGAAGGCCCTGATGAAGTCGTGCATGATCAGGGTGCGCACCTTCTGGGCCTTCAGGTAGTAGGCGTCGTAGTAGCCGGAGGAGAGGGCGTAGGTGCCGAGCATGATCCGCCGCTTCACCTCCGGCCCGAATCCCTCGTCGCGGCTCCGGGAGAACATCTCGACCAGCCCCTTCGCTTCCTTTGCCCGGTGGCCGAAGCGGACCCCGTCGTAGCGGGCTAGGTTGGAGCTCGCCTCGGCGGTGGCGACCAGGTAGTAGGTGGCGACCGCATAGTCGGTGTGGGGGAGGGTGATCTCCCGGAACTCGGCGCCGAGCCCCCGGTAGGTCTCGATCGCCTGGTCCAGCGCATGTTTCACGTCAGGGTCGAGGCCGGGGATGAAGTACTCCTTGGGGAGGCCGATCTTCACCCCTTTCAGGTCGCGCACCAGGGCTTGGGTGTAATCGGGGACCGGCAGGTTGACGCTGGTGGAGTCCTTGGGATCAAAGCCGGCCACGGCGCCGAGCATGACGGCGCAGTCGGCCACGTCGCGGGTCATCGGCCCCACCTGGTCGAGGGAGGAGGCGTAGGCGATCACCCCGTAGCGGGAGACCCGGCCGTAGGTCGGCTTGAGGCCGACGCAGCCGCAGTGGGAGGCGGGCTGGCGGATCGAGCCGCCGGTGTCGGTTCCCAGCGTTGCGGTCGCCTGCCGGGCCGCAATGGCCGCAGCCGAGCCGCCGGAAGAGCCGCCCGGGATGCACTCCAGGTTCCAGGGGTTGCGCGTCTTGCCGAAGGCGCTCGTCTCGCACGAGGAGCCCATGGCGAACTCGTCCTGGTTCAGCTTGCCGACCAGCACGGCGCCCCGCTCCTTCAGCTTCAGCCACGCGGTGGCGTCGTAGGGGGGGATGAAGTTGGCGAGGATGCGCGAGGCGCAGGTGGTACGGATCCCCTTGGTGAGGAAGATGTCCTTCAGGGCCACCGGGATGCCGGTCAGGATGTCGCTTTTCCCTTCCGCAATCAGCTTGTCCGCCTCAGCCGCGCTTTTCAGCGCCTCCTCGGCCGTTACGGTAATGTAGGCGCCCACCCGCGGCTCCACCGCCTCGATCCGGGCGAGGAGCGACCTGGTCGCCTCCACCGAGGAGACCTCCCGTTTTTTCAGCTTGTCATGCAGCTCGCATATGGTCAGCTCGTAAAGTTCCATCTCATCTTCTCCGATCAGTGACAAATCGTTCATTCCCTCATCCTATCCTTCTCCCAGAGGGAGAAGGTGGCCAAAGGCCGGGTGAGGGGGACTATTTCGGTTCAACGTTTTTTCCGGTACGTGGCCACTTCCGTCGGATACATGGTGCCGCCGCAGCAGTCGCACCCCTGGGGGCCCCCCTCCACGACCACCAGGGCCTGGTTGCCGCATTCCGGGTGGCAGACGGCGAGGGCGACCTCCAGCTCCTTCGGCAGCTCCACCCCTTCCGGCTCAGGGTAATCCATCGGCTCCGCGCCGAACCGCACCAGGTTCTTCAGCCGCTTCAGGAACACCTTGCGCTGGCACCTGTCGTCGGTCAACTCGGAGCAGCGCTGGCGGAGCGCCGCGAGGAGCTGGTCCAGTTCCTCGTCTGGCGGACAGCTATTCGATGACTTTCGGGACACGGAAGAACCCCTCCACCCGGTCCGGCGCGTTGGCCAGGGCATTGTCGACGCCGATCGAGGGGACCACCTCGTCCTCGCGGAAGGCGTTCTCCATCGGGACCGCATGGGCGGTGGGGATGATCCCCGCGGTGTCCAGGCCGTTCAGTTTCTCCACGTAGGCGAGGATGGCATCCATCTGGCCGGTGAAGGTCTCCTGCTCCTCTTCGGTCAGCTCCAGCCGGGCCAGCCGGGCGACGTGGCCGACTTCCGCTTTCGTTATCTTCATGGGCTCTCCTGCGATGGTAATGTGCTCTAGGAACAGGTATTTTTAGCATGAACGGGAATAAAAGACAAGGCGCAGGGCGAAGGGCAAAGGGCTAAAGGAAAGGCCTAAGACCCCTTTAGCCTTTAGCCCTTTGCCCTTTGCCTATATCCGTTCCAGCCCGGCGAACCTCAGCAGCAGCTTCTTCGGTCCGACCGTGTTGAACCAGACGATCACCTTCTGCTCGTCCCCCCGCCCCTCGATCTTGCGGACGGTGCCGGCCCCGAACTTGCCGTGCCGTACCCGCATGCCGATGAACACCCCCTCCTGCTCCTCCGGCACCACCTGCACCTCGTTGAAGTCAGGCTCGCTGCCGCTGGCAAAGACCGAGGCCAGGTTGTGGCCGGCAGGCTCGACCGCCGTCAGGGATTTTCCCGGTCCCCACTCCTTTAGGCCCACTTGGGTCCCGCTTGCCGGTCCCCGCTCTTCTTCCTGGTCGAGCAGCTCCCGGGGGATATCGGCGATGAAGCGGGAGGGGGAATTGTACTGGTCCTGGCCGAAGATCCGCCGCCTCCTGGCGTTGCTGAGGAAGAGCCGGTCCCGCGCCCGGGTCATCCCCACGTAACAGAGGCGGCGCTCCTCCTCCATCTGGAGGGGGTCGTCCAGGGCGCGGACATGGGGGAAGAGGCGCTCCTCCACGCCGATCATGAACACCACCGGGAACTCCAGCCCCTTGGCGGAGTGGAGGGTCATCAGGGTGGCCGACGCCCCCCCCTTTTCGCCCCGCTCCAGGTCGGAGATGAGCGCCACCTGTTCCAGGAAGGCGGAGAGGCTCCTCTCGCCGCTCACCCGCTCGAACTCCTCCAGGGCGGCGAGGAGCTCCTGGAGGTTGGCGAGCCGGTCGTCCGCCTCGTCGCTGCGCTCTTCCCGGAGCCGGGTCGCGTAACCGGTCTCCTCGATGACCCGAGCGACCAGCTCGGCAAGGGAGACCGTGTCCACCAGCCGCCGGAAAGACTCCATGATCTCCACGAAGCCGGCGATCCTGCCGCGCGGCCCTGCCGCCAGGAAGGCCCCCCCGGCGGCCTCCCGGAGGGCCTCTAACAGGGGTATCCCGCGCCGGCCGGCCAGCTCGGCGACCTTGTCCACCGTGGCATGGCCGATGCCGCGGGGCGGGGTGTTGATGATCCGCCGCAGGGCGACCTCGTCGGCCGGGTTGTCCAGGACCTTCAGGTAGCCGAGGACATCCTTGATCTCCAGGCGCTCGTAGAAGCGCATCCCCCCCACCATGTGGTAGGGGATGCCGTCCGCCACCATGGCGTCTTCCACCACCCGCGACTGGGCGTTGGTGCGGTAGAAGACCGCCACGTCGGCGAGGGTTCCCCCCCCGCGCAGGTGCCGGGCGATCTCCCGGCAGACGAAGCCGGCCTCCTCCCGCTCGTCAGCCAGCCGCCGGTAGGTGATGTTTTCGCCGCCGGGGTTTTCGGTCCAGAGGGTCTTCGCCTTGCGCCCCCGGTTCTTCGCCACCACCGCGCCGGCGGCGGTGAGGATGGTCCGGGTGGAGCGGTAGTTCTGCTCCAGCTTCACCACCCGCACCCCGGGGAAGTCCTTCTCGAAGTCGAGGATGTTCCTGATGTCCGCGCCGCGCCAGCGGTAGATCGACTGGTCGTCGTCCCCCACCACGCAGAGGTTGCGCCGCTCGCCGGCCAGGAGGCGGATCAGCCGGTACTGGATCGGGTTGGTGTCCTGGTACTCGTCCACCAGGATCCAGCGGAACTTTTCCCGGTAGCGCGCCAGGACCTCCGGCGCCGTCTCGAACAGCCGCACGGTCAGCATCACCAGGTCGCCGAAGTCGAGGGCGTTGCACTTTTGCAGCCGTTCCTGGTAGGCGGCGTAGACCCGGCCGAGCTTCTCCCGGAACAGATCGCCGCCGGTGGCGAGCTCCTCCGGGAGCCTGCCGGCGTTCTTGCAGTCGTCGATGGCGGCGGCGAACGACTTGGCCGGAAAGCGTTTCTCGTCGAGGCCCTGCTCCGCGACGATCTCCTTGAGGAGCCTTTCCGCGTCCTTGTCGTCGTAGATGGTGAAGTTCCGCTGGTAGCCGAGGTGGTGGATCTCCCGGCGCAGGATGCGGGCGCAGGCCGAATGGAAGGTGGCGATCAGGGGGAGCTCGCCCCCCCCCAGGAGCCGCTCCACCCGCTCCCGCATCTCCCCGGCCGCCTTGTTGGTGAAGGTGACCGCCAGGATCTGCCAGGGGGGGACCCCCAGCTCCCTGACCAGGTGGACGATCCGGTGGACGATCACCCGGGTCTTCCCGGAGCCGGCGCCGGCCAGGATCAGCAGCGGCCCCTCGCCGTGGAGGACCGCCTCCCGCTGGGGGGGGTTGAGGTTGTGGAGGAGGTTCATGGCTGCCTTGTGAAAAGAGGGAGTTTGCCGCATGACGGCGTTTAAGCTTTCCACTATAGCTCTTTCCGGAAAAGCAGTAAATCCCAAAATATTCATGCCGTTCTTGCCAGATCTGGATAGCCGGGGTCACTTAAGCTGCTGCCCCTGTTCAATTGCTGAATATCGCCCAACCTCACAACTAACTATAATCATTGATGTTTTATCCAGCCGGCGGTTGCCATGTTCACGATCAGAACTTTTCACTGATGATCATGCATATGGAAATCATAATCGCAACAATTAAATAACGCTTTAATAATAACATGTTATGGGAAATGGCGGCGTTAATTTGGCTTGGCACCGCGATTGAAGTGGATAAAGACAGATCAACGAAAAGGAGGGGGCAGCAATGAAAAAGGCCATATTGACAAGCGTCATCCTGCTGCTGGCATCGGCTCCCGCCTTTGTCCTGGCAACGGCCCCGATCCCGGCAATCGCTCCCAATGCGCACCTCTATCATTCGGATGCCGGCCTGGTCTGCTCCGATTGTCACGTCCCGAGCGGCGCAGCCCTGAAAAAGAAGAACATCACCGACCTGTGCCTTTCCTGTCATGCCGAGGGTCACAACACCTCGGCAACGGCAGACCTCCCTGACGTCGAGAACAGCGGCTGGACCGCGCCGGTCGTGATGACGGCAACCGGGGTCAGGCCCTCGGGCATGGCGATGCCGGCAGGCGATTTTTACTGGTCGAACCAGGACTCCGGGCTTGGGCACAACCCTGCCTATGCCAAAGGAGCAACCGTTGCCGATTCGAATGCCATGCAGGCCGACCCGGTCCTGGGGAACAGGCCCCCGGGCGGAACGATCAGCGACGGCGAATGGACCTGCCATTCCTGCCACGGCTCGCACTCCCGCTTCGACGCCGAGAACAGTGCCTGGCGGCAGCTCAGGCGCAGGGTCAACGGCAAGAACATCACCGGCAATGTCAGTGCCTTCGGGGTGGAAAGCACAAGCGGCAATGTCACGCAGGACCCCGATTACGAGCCGATAAAATCCAACTCCCGCGGCGACATGCAGGGGGGTAATTACGTGAGCATGCGCAAGGATGGAAATCCTCTCGAGGGGGCTGATCTCTTCCGCGCCGAAGGGGACGGCAACAAGAACGTCTACCGCGGCGGCTTCTCCTCCTTCTGCTCGGCCTGTCACGGAAACTTCCACGGCGGCAACAACGAAACCGGGTCAATCGACAACGGCATAAGCCGGGTCGGGGGCGCATGGGTGAAGCATCCGTCCAACATGCGGCTGGGTGATTCGGCAAAATACGGCGCAACCGCTTATACTGCAGCCGTGAGCAACATGCAGAGGACCAACCCGAACCCGGCCGGCTACGATTGGAAATATCCCCTGGTCAAGGCTGATTACGATTTTACCGTCAAGAGCGTTGAAGCCTCCGCTTCCGCCACGACCGTCTCCGGCGATGACCGGATCATGTGTCTCACCTGCCACAAGGCCCATGCGACCCAGTTCAGGAACATGACCCGCTGGGATGTCAAGGCCCACTCGTTCATTGCCAGCGGTGAGAGCGATTTTGCCGGCGAGCCGTCCAATGGGGACAACCCTGCCTACGGCTGCGGCAAGTGCCATCAGATGGGGGGGACGGTTGCCTTTGTCAAGGCGTTCTAGCCGGAGAACCGAAAGGGCCTGCAGCGTAAGCTGCAGGCCCTTTTTATTGGCGCGCCCGGAGAGATTCGAACTCCCGACACCCTGGTTCGAAGCCAGGTACTCTATCCAGCTGAGCTACGGGCGCATGTTATTAGTGCGGAAGGCGGGAAGAGCGGGAGCGCGCTAAGAAGCCTTGCGCAACACCCTCTTGTCCCCCACCCTGATGGTCAGCTTTTCGCTGTCGAAGTATTCCAGGAGCGGGATCATGAACTTGCGGGAGAGGCCGGTCAGTTCCCGGAACTCGGGGGGGGTGATCTCGCCGCTCTTCCGCAGGTGGGCGACCAGCTTCTCCCTGATGGCGGCGAACGGCTCGGCGGCGTAGAAGATGTCGCTCTTCACCTTGACCGCCTTCCCTTCGCGGGTGAGGAAATTGAGGTGCTCCAGGGCCTCCTTTTCCGTGCAGCGGAGGGCGTCGCAGAACTCCTTGATGGTGGGGGGCTCCATGCCGCACTTGTGGAGCATGGTCCCGATCCCCGCCTGGAGATCGACCTGCTCGGCAACTACCCCGCTCTTTCTCCCCGGCAGGTTCACCAGGTCCCGGTCCGCCACCGCCTTCCCCTCCTTCTCCAGGGACAACAGGCAGGGGCCGAAGAAGCGCGGGTCGCTCCTCCTCGGGATGCGCGACTTCAGCTCCTCCTTCCCCATCCCCTCCTTCATCGGGTTGTCCCTGAGGAACGCCTGCAGCTCTGCGTGGAGCCGCCCCTTGAGGGTGCTGAACGCCTGCCGGGAGAGGAAGATCCGCGGCTCCTTCACCACCTGGATCAGCTCCCCCGCCGAGAGGAGGGTCGCCAGGGAGGTCTCGATCCTCCTGACCGACATCCCGGTCCGGTTGACGAGCTCCTCCAGGGAGAGGCCGGAGAGAAGGCTGGCCACCACCATCAGCCGGATCTTCTCGCTATCCTCACCGGTCTCGATCGCCTCCAGGAGCGCCAGCGCCTCGCTGGAGCGCCTCCTCCTCCTGGGGGGGGCGGGGTCGAGGACAGTGCCGCCGGCCAGGGTCGCCTGGGGGGAATAGGTGCGGAGCACGAAGGGGTCGCCGGGCAGCAGCAGCACCGGCTTGGCCAGGCGGAGCTGGACATGGGCGCTCTCCCCCGGCTGGAGGAGGTCGCGGTCGATCAGGACCACCTTGGCCGGCACCTCGTAGGTGGCCGAGTGAAGCCGGAGAGTGGCGCGGTGCTTGAGTTCCCGCGGCGCCGAGGGGAGGTAGTTGAGGCGGGCGTCGACGATCCTGGTGGGGCGGTAGATCCCCCGCGGCACCACGATGTCCCCGCGGAAGATCTCGCTGTGCTCCACCCCCTGGAGGTTCACCGCCACCCGCTGGCCGGCTGACCCCTTGTCCGATTTCCTGCCGTGGGTCTGGATGCCGCGCACCCGGCAGGGGAGGCCGGCGGGGAGGACCTCCACCTCGTCCCCCACCCCGATCTCCCCGGACAGGAGGGTGCCGGTCACCACCGTGCCGAAGCCGGTGACCGTGAAGACCCGGTCGACCGGGAGCCGGAACGGCCCTTCCCCCTTTTTCTCCTCCACCTCGCCGGCGAGCCGCGCCAGCTCGCTCTTCAGGCGGTCGATCCCCTCGCCGGTCCGGGACGAGAGCGGCACGATCGGCGCCGCGGCGAGGAAGCTCCCCGCCAGGTAGTCCCGCACCTCCTCGGCCACCAGGCCGAGCCAGTCGGGGTCCACCATGTCGGTCTTGGTCAGCGCCACCAGCCCCTTCTTCACCCCGAGGAGCTGGCAGATCTCCAGGTGCTCCCGGGTCTGGGGCATCACCCCCTCGTCGGCGGCGATCACCAGCATCACCAGGTCCATCCCGCCGACGCCGGCGACCATGGAGCGGACGAACCGTTCGTGCCCCGGCACGTCCACGATCCCCAGCTCGATCCCGCCAGGGAGGTCGAGGTGGGCGAAGCCGAGCTCGATGGTGATCCCCCGGGCCTTTTCCTCCTTGAGGCGGTCGGTGTCGGTGCCGGTCAGGGCCTTGACCAGCGAGGTCTTGCCGTGGTCGATGTGGCCGGCGGTGCCAAGAATCAGGTGTTTCATGAAGTTATCTCCGAAGGGCATAGCGCGGAAGGAAAAGAGTCAAAACGAAATCGCAGAAAATATACAACTTTTTGAATTCCAAGTCCATGAGTGATTTTTCAGGGTTTTCGCTTCCGCGCTTCCAGCCTTCCGCGCTTTAATCCCGAAACTGTAGCTGATAGAGGCGGTAATAGAGCCCCCGCCCCCGCAGGAGCTCCTGGTGGCTCCCCTCCTCCGCCTTCTCCCCCCGGTGGACCACCACGATCCGGTCGGCGTCCTGGATGGTGGAGAGGCGGTGTGCCACCACCAGCGAGGTGCGCCCCGCCATCAGCCCCTTCAGCCCCTGCTGGATCAGCCGCTCCGCCTCGCTGTCGACGCTGGCGGTCGCCTCGTCGAGCACCAGGATCTCCGGGTCGAAGGCGACCGCCCGGGCGAAGGAGATCAGCTGGCGCTCCCCGGCGGAGAAGTTCACCCCCCGCTCCCGCACCTCCTCCTGGTACTTCGCGGGGAGCCTGGCGATGAACCGGTCGGCCCCCACCACCGCGGCGGCCTGTTCCACCCGCTGCTGCGCCGCTTCATCCCCCAGGGAGATGTTGTACTCCACGGTGCCGGTGAACAGGTAGGGGTCCTGGAGGACCACCCCGATCCTGCGCCGCAGCTCCCGGAGCGGAATCTCCCGGATGTCGGTGCCGTCGATGCGGATGGCGCCCCGGCTCACCTCGTAGAGCCGGGACAGGAGCCTGGTGACCGTAGTCTTGCCGCCGCCGGTTTCCCCCACCAGCGCCACCTTCTCCCCCCGCCGGATGATGAGGTTGAATCCCTTCAGGACGTACTCCTCGCCCTGGTAGGCGAACCAGACGTCCCTGAACTCTATGGTCTGGAAGGGGGGCCGTTCTCCCTGACCCGGCCTGCGGCCACCCTCTCCCAGAGGGAGAGGGTATTTTTGTTCACCCCTCTCCCCCCCGGAGAGGGGTTGGGGTGAGGGGGAAGGCTCCGTATCCAGCAGCTGGAAGATCCGCTCCAGCGCCGCCATCGCACCCTGCATCACCGAATACTTGGCAGAGAGGTCGCTGAACGGGCCGAAGAATTTTTCGATGTACTGGATGAAGGCGACCAGTGCCCCGAAGGTGAGGACGCCCCGGATGATCTCGCCGCCGCCGTACCAGATGATCAGGCCGACCGCTACCGCGGAGAGGGTTTCCACCGCGGCGAAGAGGGAGGCGTCCCAGGAGATGACCGGCAGGTTGGCGTCCCGGTAGGCGGCGTTGAGGGCGGCGAATTTCCGCTGCTCCGCCTCCTCCCGGTTGAACAGCTGGACCACGCTCATCCCGCCGATGCTCTCGGCGAGGAAGGAGTTGAGGTTGGCCAGCCGCGCCCGGACCTCGCGGAACGCCTCCCTCATCCTGCGCCGGAAGGTGAAGGCGATCCAGACCAGCACCGGCAGGACCGAGAAGGTCGCGAGCGACAGCTTCAGGTTCATCCAGAGCATGATCCCGACGATCCCCAGAAGGACCAGCACGTCGCCGACAACGGTGATGATTCCGGCGGCGAACATCTCCCCGAGCACCTCCACGTCGCTGGTCAGGCGGGTCACCAGGCTCCCGGTCGGGGTCCGGTCGAAGAACGAGGCGGGGAGGCGCTGCACGTGGGCGAACAGTTCCAGCCGGAGGTCCTGCATGACGCGCTGCCCCATCTGCTGGAGGAGCCAGACCTCCAGGAAGGTCAGGAGCGAATCGACGATGATCAGGAGGAGGAACCAGAGGGCGAGGAGCGGCAGCCCCTCCATCCGTCCCGCCACGATGTGCCGGTCGATGGCGAGCTTGATCAGCCACGGCTGGGCGAGCTTGGCCGCCGCGACCAGCGGCAGGAGGGCGAGGACCGCGGCCACCTGCCACCGGTAGGGGAGGATGTAGCGGACGAACCGGTTCATCAGCCGCCGGTCGTAGGCCTTGCCTATTATCTGATCTTCGTGTAAGCCGCCGAAATGCATAGGATCCTTTTCAGTATTTCTCGATCTCCGCCCGCAGCTGCTGTTCCCTGTAAATGGCCGCGTAGCGGCCGTCGAGGGCCATCAGTTGCTCGTGGCTCCCCTGTTCGGCGATCCTTCCCAGGTCCAGCACCACGATCAGGTCGCAGCCGCGCAGGGCCGACAGGCGGTGGGAGGCGATCAGGACCGTCCTGTCGCCGTAGTAGGAGGCGAGGCTTGCCAGGATTGCCTCCTCGGTGCTGGTGTCGACGGCGGAGAGGGGGTCGTCGAGGATCAGGATGGCCGGCTCCTTGAGGAGCGCCCGCGCTATGGCGGCCCGCTGCTTCTGGCCGCCGGAGAGGGTCACCCCCCGCTCCCCGACCAGGGTC
The DNA here is from genome assembly GCA_023701365.1 of Geobacteraceae bacterium. GTDB lineage: Bacteria > Desulfobacterota > Desulfuromonadia > Geobacterales > Geobacteraceae > JAMPXD01. Next base: position 253 of record JAMPXD010000029.1, on the reverse strand, counting down.
TGGAAGCCGGCGGGGAGGCGCGCCACGTCCGGGGCGAAGCCGGCCATCCGGGCCGCCGCCGCGATCTCCTCCTCCGTGGCCCCCTCCCGGCCATGGCCGATGTTCTCCCCGATGGTGCGGGAGAACAGGAAGCTCTCCTGGGGGACAAAGCCGATGGCGTCCCGCAGCTGCCGGAGCGGGATGCGGTTCACGTCCACCCCGTCGATCAGCAGCATCCCCGCCGCCACCGGGTAGAGCCGGGGGATCAGCCGCA
>JAMPXD010000028.1 GCA_023701365.1 Geobacteraceae bacterium | reverse complement strand
CCAGGGAAGGCATGGAGCGGATGTTGAAAAGCAGCCGGCCGAAACTCGACGGTTTCGAGCTGAACCTTAAATCCACCAAGCCGATCACCCTCAAGTTCAAGGATGCGAAGATCAAGGATATCTTCAACATCATCACCCAGCTCTCCGGCATCAATTTCATCTTTGACGAAGGGGTCAAGGACACCAATTTCAGCATATTCCTGGAAAACGCGACATTTTATCAGGCCCTGGACGTCATCACGGAACTCAACAAGCTGGGGAAAAAGGTCCTGAACGAAAAGAGCATCATCATCTATCCGAAAAACCCGGAAAAGCACAAGCAGTACGAGGATCTCTACCTCCAGACCTTCTATCTCAACAAGATCGATGCGAAGAAGGCGGTCAACCTGCTCCGGACCATGATGCAGATCAAGAAGATCTACGTCAACGAGGAACTGAACGCCATTGTAGTCAGGGACACGCCTGACGTGGTCGAGCTGGCCGGGAAGATCCTGGAGGCCAATGACATTCCGGACGCGGAGGTGGTGCTCGAGGTTGAGGTCATCGAGCTTTCCAAGAGAAACGTCGAGAACCTCGGTTTCGTGCTCAGCAGGTACGCGGTATCGGTCGAGGGATTCAACAACGGCACCGCTTTCTCCGATGTCCTGAGCACTGCCGCCACTTCATCTACCACCACGGCCGCCACCCCCTCGAACCTCCTCCAGCTCTTTGCCTGGCGGCAGTTCAGCGGCTTTCTGACCGTGCCCAACGCCACCTTCAATTTCGCCAAGACCCTGGCAAACGGCGAGACCCTCTCCAATCCCAGGATCAGGATCAAGAACAGGGAAAAGGCCAAGTTCAACGTCGGCACCAGGGTCCCGATCACCACCACCTCCTCCCCCACCGGCGGGGGGGTCAGCGTCAACGTCCAGTATGTGGACGTCGGGGTGAAACTGAATGCCGAGCCGACCATCCAGTTGAACAATGAAATATCCATCAAGCTGAGCATGGAGGTCAGCTCGATCGGCGCAAGGGAGACGGTCGGCGGCACCGGTTCCGCCACCACCGTGGTGACCATCGGCACCAGGAACCTCGATACGGTCCTGAGTCTCAAGGACGGGGAAACCAGCGTCATCGGCGGCCTCATCCAGGACTCCAAGAGCAAGAGCAAGCAGAAGATCGCACTGCTGGGAGATATCCCGATCATCGGCTCGATCTTTTCCAGCCACGATACCAACAATGACAAGAATGAACTGGTGCTGGCGATAACCCCCCGGATCGTGCGCGGGGTGACGGTCCCCGATCAGGCGGTCGCCGCCTTCTGGACCGGCAAGGAGGACGAGCCGTCCACCGAGAAGCTGTTCGCGTCATTCACCCCGGAGCCGGAACTGCCCCAGGCCCCGCCCGAGGCTCTCCCCTCTGCTCCAGCGAAGGCAGTCCCTGCTGCGCCCCAGGTCCCCGCCAAGGTTGCTCCCCCCGCTGCTGTCGCCCCCGTCCAGGAGGCCGCGCCTGCCGCGCCGCCGTCCCCCGCACCTCAGGCGCAGCAGCCCGCCACCGGAGCCGAGGCCCCGGTTCCGAGCAGGATCGTTCTCGATATCGCGGCGCCGCAAACGGCCAAGCTGAACGAGGAGTTCCGGGTCGAGGTGATGGTTGCCGAGGCGGTCAACATGTACAACGCGAGGTTTACCCTGGAATTCGACCCCGCCCTGGTCGATTTCGTCGGCGCCGCCGAAGGGGCCTTCCTGAAACAGGATGGCAAACCCACCTCATTCACCTCTCAGGTCAACAAGGAGACCGGACGGATCGACATCAACCTCAGGAGGGTCGGGGAGGTCGGCGGGGTCAGCGGCGCAGGCGCCCTGGCGGTCATTACCTTCAAGGCAAAGGGGAAAGGGTCCGTTAATCTGGGATTCGGGGGGGCTGATGCTTTTGCGCCGGGAGGCAAACCGCTGGATGCCGACCTCTACAGTACGGTGACCGAGGTGCAATAGAGGGGATTTGCGACCATTCATGGGTAAAATACGTAATGATAACAGCGGCCTAAGCCTGGTGGAACTGATAGTGACCCTGACTATCCTTGCGGTCCTGGCGTCGCTGATACTCCCCTCGGCGCTGATGACCGGCAAGCGGACCAAAGAGATCGAGCTCCGCAGGAATCTGCGCACGATGCGGAGTGCCATCGATGATTTCAAGAAGAGCTCCGAAAAGATAACGGCAGCAGGAGGGCCGCCGCCGCGCGAGGTTCCCAAATCGGGTTACCCGAAGACCCTGGAGCAACTGGTGGAAGGGACCGACTTCGGGGACGCTGCCGGCACCAGGAAGAAATTTCTCCGCCGCATTCCGGTCGACCCGTTCCATCCGACGCCGAAGGACGGGGCGCCGGAGTGGGGGCTCCGCTCCTATGCCGACGATCCGGACAGCACCATCTGGGGGGGGGAGGACGTCTTCGATGTCTATTCCCTCAGCGAAGAAACGGCCATTGACGGCACGAAATACAAGGACTGGTAAGCAGATGCCGAGAAGAGTGGTGACAAGAAACCAGCGGGGTTTTTCCCTGATTGAGCTGATGATCGTGGTTTCGATCATCGGCATTCTGGCCGCGATAGCCGTGCCGAATTACCAATGGGGGGTCATCAAGGCGAAGGAGGCGGTCCTCCGGGAAGACCTCTACAATTTCCGTGATGTCCTGGATCAGTTTTTCGTCGATCAGGGGAAATATCCCGACTCGCTTGGGGAACTGGTCGAGAAGAAGTACCTGCGCGGCATTCCCAAAGACCCCTTTACCGGCAGCAGCGACACCTGGGTAGTTCTCCCCCCCATCGACCTCGGCCAGATCGTCACGGAAGAGCGGGGGCTAGGCTCTGTCTACGACGTGCACAGCGGCTCCGACAGGATCGGCACGAACGGCATTCCCTACAACGAATGGTAACAGGGCACTGAACCGGGAAGCTCCCGGTAACGAGGCATTGGCAGATGATCCAGCTCCACAATGTGTTCATGTCGTATCAGCGCGATGCGACAGCGCTCAACGGCGTAACACTCCATATCCCCAAGGGGGATTTTGTATTTTTGACCGGCGCCTCCGGTGCGGGAAAATCGACGCTGCTGCGCCTGCTCTATGGGGCTCTCAAGCCGACCCGCGGCCAGGTGGTGGTGGACGGCCAGAACATCTCCCGCCTTCCCCCCGGCCAGATCCCCTACCTGCGCCGCGGCATCGGGGTGGTTTTTCAGGATTTCAAGCTCCTCCCCAACAGGACCGTGCTGGAAAACGTTGCCATCACCCTGGAAGTGCTCGGCTGGGGGAAGAAGGACATCGGCAAGAAGGTATTTCATATCCTTCGGCAGATGGGTCTGGAGCACAAGATAAATGCAACCCCACTGCGGCTGTCCGGGGGAGAGCAGCAGCGGGTCGCCCTGGCGCGGGCGCTGGTCAACGATCCGAGGATTCTCCTGGCCGACGAGCCGACCGGTAACCTGGATGAGGAGAACAAGGCGCAGATCCTTAATTTCTTCAAGGAGGCCAACATCCGCGGCACCACGGTGGTCGTGGCGACCCATGACCGGCGGCTGCTGGAAAATGGTCACAGGAGGGTGGTCGTGCTTGACAAGGGTGCTATCGCAGAGGACGGCGATGTCCAGAAATAAGCCGGCGAAAAGGGCAAGACTGGCAAACGAGGGGGTGCCGGGGAGGCTGAAATATTTCACCGCCAGGGCGGTCGCCAATATCAGGCAAAATGTCTTTGTCAACGTGGTGACCGTCGGCACCATCACCCTTGCCCTCCTCATCCTCTCCCTGTTTCTGCTGGTGTTCGTCAATCTGGAGGGGCTGGCCGACAACTGGAGCAAGAGGGTCCAGGTCACCGCCTATTTCGACCAGGAGCCGTCTCCCCAGGAGCTCGGGACGATCCGGGCCGGGATCCAGTCACTGCCGGGGACCGCCCAGGTTGTCTATGTCTCGAAGGAGGAGGCGGTGACCAGGTTCCGGGCCCGGCTGAAGGGGCAGGAATCGCTGCTCGAAGGGGTTTCGGCGGATATATTGCCGGCATCGTTCGAAATCAGCCTGAAGCGGGAGAGCCGCGACAGTGAGGCGGTGGAGGCCTACGTGGCCCGACTGAAGAGGATCCCGGGGGTCGCTGAGATGCAGTACGGCGAGGAATGGGTGCGCCGCTTCAATACCTTCATGAACTTCATGCGGCTGGTCGGCGCCCTCCTGGGCGGTTTCCTGCTGCTGGCGGTAGTTTTCATCGTCTCCAACACCATCAAGCTGACCATCTATTCCCGCAAGGAGGAACTGGAGCTGCTGGGACTCGTGGGGGCTACCAGGATGTTCATCAAGGCCCCGTTCCTGATCGAAGGGGTAATCCAGGGGGCGGCCGGCTCACTCCTGGCTCTGGTCATTCTCTGCGCCTGTTATTTCGGGTTTCTCCACAATGCCGGCAACTTTCTCAGCTTCAATCCCGCGGACACGGGGCTCTCCTTTCTTCCCGCCGGCTACCTGGCGGGGATCTTCTTCGGCGGCATGCTCCTCGGTTTCCTCGGCAGCATGACTTCTCTGAAGCGATTCATAAGTATCTGACCATGGCGCTGATACTGGCAGTTACAGCTTTTTTCCTGGCAATTCTTACCGGCACACCCGGCTACGCCGATGTCAAGGATGATCTGCAGGGGATCAACAAGGAGATCAGGGAAAAGCGGCTCCTCCTGAAGAAGACCAGCAAGGTGGAAAACCAGGTCAGCAGCGAACTGGGGCAGATTGAAAAGAACCTGCGGGACAAGGAGGGGGACCTGGCGTCACTGGGGCGTGACCTGAAACAGGTGGAAAGCCTGCAGGAGCGCACCCAGCGCGAGATCGAAACCGTCAAAGGGGAGGCGGAACGGAAGAGGCAGCAGATAAGGGTGCGCCTGTCGGCCACCTACAAGGGTGGCGAACTCGGCAGCGCCCGGATGTTCTTCTCATCCGAATCCTTTCCCCAGATGGCCGAGAACCTCCGCTACATGAAGGCGGTCGTGGCGAATGACAGGAAATTGGTTGCCGAGTATAATTCCAGGATCGACCGCCTGGGGGTGCTGAAGGAGAGCCTCGAACGGGATGCGGCGCGCAAGGAGAAGATCAAGGCGAACATCGAGCTCAAAAAGCGGGAGATAGAGGCAGAAAAGCAGAAGAAGGCATCCTATCTGGTCCAAGTAAGGGCTGACAAGAAGGGATATCTTTCCTCCATCAGGGAGCTGGAGGCCAATGCGCGCAGGCTCCAGGCAATGGTGGAAAAGCTTGAAGCAAAAAACAGAAAAAGCTATACTAAAAAGAATAAGGTAGTGGGTGGCCAGGCGCCACTCCCGCCGGTACCGGACAAGGGGTTCGGCTCCCAGAAGGGGCGGATGTCCCTGCCGGCAAGGGGGGAGATTGTCGACGGTTTCGGCAGACACAAACACCCCGAGTTCAATTCCTACACCGTCAGCAACGGCATTTCCATCGCGGCGCCTTCAGGTTCCGAGATCCGCGCCGTGTATGACGGGCAGGTCATATTTGCCGACTACTTCAAAGGGTATGGCAACATGGTCATCGTTGATCATGGCGGCGGCTATTTCAGCCTTTACGCCCATGCCGCGAGGATCATGAAAAAGGTCGGGGCAACGGTGGGGAGAAACGAGGTCGTGGCTAGCGTCGGCGACACCGATTCCGCCCGCGGTCCCATGCTCTACTTCGAAATCCGCTACCAGGGAAAGCCGATCGATCCTGCCGCCTGGGTCAGATAGGCGCGATATCAATGTCTGAAAAGCCAATCCTTCATGGGAGGTAAGATGTTCAAACGCAGCAAATTCAAGAAGTTCGCCCTGCTTGTCGTCGGGGTTAGCGCACTAATTGCCGGCATCGGGATCGGGAGCCTCCGTTTGTCCGCAGCGCAAGGTGGGAACGACTACGAATTCATCGAGCTGTTTACCGATGTGTTCTCAATTGTCAAGAAGAGTTACGTGGAGGAAGTGGATACCAAAAAGCTCGTCTACGGCGCCATCAACGGCATGCTGGCGTCCCTCGATCCCCACAGCTCTTTCATGGCTCCCGATACTTACAAGGAGATGAAGATCGAAACAAAGGGGGCCTTCGGCGGGGTCGGCATCGAAATCACCGTCAAGGACGGGATGCTGATGGTTATCTCCCCCATTGAGGACACCCCGGCATACCGGGCCGGGATAAAGGCCGGCGACCATATCCTGAAAATTGACGACAAGTTCACCAAGGATATGACCACCATGGATGCCGTCAAGCGGATGAGGGGGGCCAAGGGTGCCAAGGTCACCCTCACCATCATGAGGGAAGGGTTCGATAAACCCAAGGACTTCCCGATAGTCAGGGACATCATTCAGGTGAAGAGCGTCAAGTTCAAGATGCTCGACGACGGCTACGGTTACATCAGGATTGCCCAGTTCCAGGAAAAGACGGACGACGACCTGGTCAAGGCCCTGAAATCACTCAAGGATTCCAGCGGCGGCAACCTCCGCGGACTGGTGCTCGATCTGCGCAACGACCCGGGCGGGCTCCTGGACCAGGCCGACAAGGTGGCCGAGCATTTCATCGAGGAAGGGAAGCTGATCGTCTATACCGAGGGGCGCGAAAAAGACTCTAAGATGCGGTTCACCTCCCGCAATACCGACAAGGAACCGCACTACCCGATGGTGGTGCTGATCAACAGCGGCAGCGCCAGCGCCTCCGAGATCGTGGCAGGCGCGCTGCAGGACCACAAGCGCGCGGTAATCATGGGGACCCAGAGCTTCGGCAAGGGCTCGGTCCAGACCATCATCCCCCTCTCCGACAGTTCCGGGCTCAGGCTGACCACCGCCCGCTACTACACCCCCAACGGGCGCTCCATCCAGGCAAAGGGGATTACCCCCGATATCGAGGTCGAGCAGAAAGAAATTGCCAAGCAGGAGAAGAAGGATTTCCCCCATATCCGTGAGAAGGACCTGGAAAACCATTTCGAGTCCGAGAAGGACAAGGAATCCTCCGAAGAGAAAACTGAATCTAAGCTCCCCACCTACAAGACCGACGAACAGGTCAAGGGTGACTATCAGATTCTGCGGGCGCTCGACCTGCTGAAAGGGTGGGAGATCCTGAAGTCGGTCATCAATGCCGGTTAAGCCTTGAGGTCCAGATTGCATGTCCTGCGCCTCCGGAGTGAGCTTGACCCTGCTCCGGAGGCGTTTTTTCGTCAGGAAGAAAGGAAACGAGAGTGGCGGTCAGACGTAAAACGGCCAGGAACAGGCGGCGGAAAAAGGGAAACCGGCGCCCCATCTTGATAACCCTTGCGGTCGCTCTTCTGGTGGTCTGCGGCGCCCTGTATCTGCTGGACAGGTTCACCCGCCCGGCCCCGGTAAAGACCGCGGAGAAATCCGCGGCAGCGGAGAGACAGAAGATTCCGCCGCGGATCACGGAGCAGCCGGCCGTGCTGGGGGAGTATTCCTCCGCAGTTCTCCCGCCACCGGAGGGCCAACCGAAGAAACCGCTGAAAGTCCGTCGCGGCACCGTCGCCATAATCGTTGACGATATGGGGAGCAGCATGCATGAAGCGGATCAGCTCCTGGCAATCAACGTCCCCATCACCTTCTCCATCATCCCCGGCCTCGCCAGGGTGGAGGGGGTGGCGCAAGCGGCGCACCGGAAAGGGGGGGAGGTGATGGTGCATATCCCGATGGAACCGAAGGGTTACCGGCAGAAGCCTTTCGAAAAGAACGGCCTGTTGCTCGAGCTGAGCGACGAGGAGATAGAAAAACGGCTGGAAGGTTTCATCAGGGCGGTTCCCCATGCAACCGGCGCCAACAACCACATGGGGTCGAGGTTCACCGAGGAGAGGGGCAAGATGCAGACAGTGCTCGGGGTGCTGAAGGGGAAGGGGATGTTTTTCATCGACAGCAAGACTACCCCTGTCTCGGTGGCGGACAGGCTCGCCAGGGAGATGGGGGTACCGGTCGCGTCACGCAACGTCTTTCTCGACAACGAGCAGGATGTGGCGGCCATCAGGGTGCAGATCGAGAAACTGGCCGCCATGGCAATGAGGAGCGGCAGCGCCATCGGCATCTGTCACCCCCACAAGGCCACACTGCAGGCGCTGGCTCTCTCTCTCCCCGCCCTCAAGGCGGAGGGGATCAACTTCGTCTATGCCTCGGCGCTGGTCAGGTAGTTTCCGTCAGGATAGGGTGCTCTTGATTCGGCCTTGCGGTCTTACCCATTGGGCAGCCTTCGCTGTCCAATGGGTGAGGCGAATTGTCGTGTCCTGCGCTGCCATCTGCTGTCACCTTGACGATCGCTGAGCGGGGGTGATATACTCCCTGCATCAACAGTACTTTTAACTCAATTTTGAAGTGTAATTCACAAACGTCTGGCCTGCCTGAATGGAGATGAGGTGCCGCCATGCTCGAACGTAATAACCCACTTATTCATCAAGCAACTGCTCTTCCTCCCCTTGAACGGCTCCAGTTAGTTGACTATATTCTTGAATCGCTGGATATGCCGGATAAGGAGATCGAGAAACTCTGGGCCGATGAAGCATCACGGCGCTGGGAAGGGTATAAGGCGGGGGAAATCAAAACCCTCTCTGCCGCAGAAGTGTTCGAGAAGTACAAACCATGAACATTCGTTTTCTTGAGCCCGCCCGGATTGAGCTTGATGACGCGATTTCCTGGTATGAGAAAGAGCAGGAGAATCTTGGGCGGCTTTTTCTTGGGGAAGTTAGTTTTGCCTTGAAGCGGATTACCACCTTTCCTGAAAGCTGTGCGGCAATTGCGCCTGGGTTGCGGCGCTGCATAACAAGAAGGTTCCCTTATATGCTGGTTTACGGCATTGATAACGAGACAGTTATAATCATTGCTGTTGCCCATTTGCACCGTGAACCGATGTACTGGCATGACAGATAGCCCTCTCAAGCCCCACCACAAGCCGCTGCGCTTTCGTTTAGGCGGAAGACTTGGCATCAGCCGGCAACCTGAACGGTAATTCGCTTTTTCAGCTTGGCGAAGTCGCGGTAATTCTCTTCCAGCAGGATGCTTTCGGGGCGGTCCGGAGTGACCGGATGGACCATCAGGAAGCCATCTCCACGATTCCCACCGTGCCCTCCGAGCGTTTCCGTCACCAGGGTGTACAGTCCGCTCCGCTCCCTCCCCAGGATTCCCCCCTCATGCTCCCGGAGGGGATAGAGTTTCTTCAGGAGCTGCATCCCCTCGCCGTCGAACCGGCTGAATTCCACCATTGTCCCGCTGCCGTTACCGACCTGCCTGAACACGAACGAAGAGCCCCTGGTGGCCTCCTTGAACATCAGCCGTTTCGGATCATCGGCGGGGAGTCCCTTGCCGAGGTTGAAGATCGACGCAAGGAGCACCTCGGAAAAGCAGTGCTCTTCCAGAAAGCCGCAGGATGCGCCGTCGGAAGACTCGAAGTAATAGCCGACCGCCCCTGACGTCGGGTGGGGGACGGGGCGGTTGCAGAAGAGGCAGTCCGGCCTCAGCCCCTCCCGCCTTGCGGAGAACTGCTCGTTGCCGCGCGCCTCCTCGCTGGCAAGCCACTCCCGGAACAGGAGGGCGCGGGGGGAGGGAGTGGCGCTGAAATCCTGGGTGACGCCCCGGGCGAGCTGGGCGAACTGGCCGTATACCTCGGTGCTGCGGGCGTAGGTGAGGATCGGGTAGACCTTGCCGCTCGGGTTGGTGCTGAGGCTCTCCACCTTGGGGCTTTTCGAGATATAGGTGTCGAGGCAGCGGTAGCCGCGGTTGATGGCGTACGCCTTGAGCAGGGAACGCTGGTCCTGGAACGGGCCGTCGAACTTGATCCGGGAATCGATCAGGCAGGGGATCAGGGAGAGGCTCTTCTTGTCGAACCCCCTCTTGTCGAAGAGGTCGAAGATGTTGCGGCAGTTTTCCAGGGATGCCATGTCCTTGACCGGAATGATGACCCGGTCGGCGGCAAAGAGCGCGTTCTGGGTCAGGATGTCGAGGTCGGGGCGGGTGTCGATGATGAGGATGCCGGGTATCCGGGAGTTTGCCAGGAGACGGGCCAGGGCCAGCGTCCCTTTGATGGACTGCTTCAGGTCGCCCAGCAATTTCGACGAGGGGATGTAGTTCACCCCGTACTGGCCGGTATGGAGTAGCTCCCCGCCGGGGGCGCCGCCGAGGAAATCGGCCACGTCCCCCCTGAGGGGCTGCCCCTTGATCTCGAACATCTTGTCGACGGTGAAATGGTTGTCGAAGGAGAGGATCGAAACAGGCAGCTCCTCGTTGAGCGCCTTGAGGAAGATGGCGAGATTGGTCGCCAGGGTGGTCTTCCCCACTCCCCCTTTTTCCGAGGAAATCGTTACCAGGTAAGGGTATGTAGTCATGGCGGCCATGATAATATTTATCTCTGCCGCGGTCAACGGTTAGTTTGACATGGTCCGTGGGGTATGGTAGAAACGGGGAACGCCATGGATCTATTTCCCGACAAGAGAATTCTTACGGTCAGCCAGCTCACCTCCCTGGTCAGGGGGGTGATTGAGGAGAACTTCGAGCATGTCTGGGTCGAGGGGGAGGTCTCCAACCTCTCCATGCCGGGCTCGGGCCACCTCTATTTCACCCTCAGGGATGCCGGCGCCCAGCTCCGCTGCGTCATGTTTCGCGCCGCGGCGCGGGCCCTGCGGTTCCGGCCGAAGGATGGCGTCGGCCTGATCGTGCGGGGCCGGCTGACGGTCTTCGAGCCGCGCGGCGACTACCAGCTGATCGTCGAATACCTGGAGCCGCAGGGGATCGGGGCGCTCCAGCTCGCCTTCAGCCAGCTGAAGGAGCGGCTCGCCGGGGAGGGGATGTTCGACGAAAGCCGGAAAAAGCCGATACCCAGGTTGCCCCGGCGGATCGGGGTGGTCACCTCGGCCACCGGTGCGGCGATCCATGATATCCTCAACGTCCTTGAGCGCCGCTTCGCCAATGTGGAGGTGCTGCTCAGGCCGGTGCGGGTCCAGGGGGAGGGGGCGGCGGCGGAGATAGCGGGCGCCGTCAGGGATTTCAACCGCTACCGGGATATCGACGTGATGATCGTCGGCCGGGGAGGGGGTTCCATGGAGGACCTCTGGGCGTTCAACGAGGAGGTGGTGGCGCGGGCCATCCATGCCTCGCGGATCCCGGTGATCTCCGCGGTCGGCCACGAGGTGGACTTCACCATCGCCGATTTCGTAGCCGACCTCAGGGCACCCACCCCGTCGGCCGCTGCCGAGCTGGTCATCAAGAGCAAGGAGGAACTGGAAGCGGGCGTTGCGGCCCTTTCCCACCGGCTGGGACAGGCAATGCGGCACCGGCTCGCCGGAGCGAGGGGGGAGCTGGAGAGCCTCAGCCGCTCCCTCAAGGACCCGTCGATGCTGCTGGGTCACCTGGTCCAGCGGGTCGACCACAGCTATGAGCGGCTCTGCGCTGCCGCAGCGGCGGGGATGCGGAGTCGGGCCGAGCGGCTCGACTATCTGCGCAACCACCTCCGGTTGGTGACGCCGGCGGTACAGCTGGAGCGCGCCCGGGAACGCCTGATTTCGCTGGCAGCCAGGGGGGAAAACGCGATCCAGCGGATTGTCGACAGAAACCGCGAGTCAGCGGCGGTCAATGCCGGGAGGCTCCACTCCCTTTCCCCCCTCCTGACCCTGTCCCGCGGTTATGCGATCGCCTGCCGGCTCCCGGAAAGAACGGCAGTCCGGGATGGCGGGTCGCTCTCTCCGGGAGACCGCCTTGACCTGACATTCCAGCGGGGGGGAGCACTTTGCGTGGTGGAAGAGAGTCACGACTGATTATGTCTTAAATTATATAAATTAATGTAGGGTGTGTTAGCGGTTTCATCGCGTAACGCACCTTGTTCCGGTGCGTTACGGCAAAAACCGCCTAACGCACCCTACAAGAAACGCGAAGATGGTAATGTGACAAAGTAGAAATACAAACCTACCGGAAAGAGTGAATCCATGGCCGTCGAAAAATTCGAGACAGCGCTGAAAAAACTGGAAGAGGTGGTACGGAAGCTCGAAGGGGGTGAGCTCTCCCTCGATGAGTCGCTCAAGGCCTTCGAGGAGGGGGTCAAGCTGGCCGGCTTCTGCTCCGGCAAGCTGAACGAGGCGGAGAAGCGGGTCGAGCTCCTCCTCAAGCAGAAGGACGGCACCTTCACCAGGGAGAAGTTCCGGCTGGAGGATGAGAGGTAAGGCGGGGAAGCGGGGAAGCGGGGAAGCGGAGAAGCGGAGAAGCGGGGAAGCGGAGAAGCGGTTAAACGCATTCCCGCATTCCCGCATATCCGATTTAATAAAGAGAGGCCACAATGGAGTTGAAACAATATCTTAAGGAACGCTGCTCGCTGGTCGACGAGGCGCTGGACCGGCTCCTCCCCCGGGAGGACGAGCTCCCCTTCTCCCTCCACAAGGCGATGCGCTATTCGGTTTTCGCCGGCGGCAAGCGGGTCAGGCCGATCCTGATGCTGGCGGCCTGCGAGGCGGTCGGCGGGGAGATCGCACGGGCCTTGCCGGCTGCCTGCGCCATGGAGATGATCCACACCTACTCCCTGATCCATGATGACCTGCCGGCCATGGACGACGATGACTTCAGGCGCGGCAACCCGACCAGTCACAAGGTGTTCGGCGAGGCGGTCGCCATCCTGGCCGGGGACGCCCTCCTGACCGAGGCGTTCATTGCCATGAGCAGCCCCGCCGGCGCGGCCGGGATCCCCGCTGCCACCCTCCTCGCGGTGATCAACGAAATCGGCCGCTGCGCCGGCTCCCACGGCATGGTCGGCGGCCAGGTGGTGGACATGGAGAGTGAGGGGAGGCACGACATCGACCTGGCGACGGTCCAGTACATCCACACCCACAAGACCGGCGCGCTGATCAAGGCCTCCATAAGAGCGGGGGCGATGCTCGGCGGGGCCGACGGCAAGGCCCTCGCCGCCATGACCAGGTATGGCGAGGCGGTGGGACTCGCCTTCCAGATCGCCGACGACATCCTGGACATCGAAGGGACCACCGAGGAGATCGGCAAGGACGCCGGCTCCGACCAGGAGCGGGGGAAGGCGACCTATCCGGCCGTGCTCGGGCTGGCGGAGTCGAAGCAAAGGGCCGCCGAGCTGGTGGAGATGGCCCTGGAAGCCCTCTCCGTCTTCGACGCCAAGGCGGACCCCCTGAGGGAGATCGCCCGGTATATCGTGTCCAGGAAGTCGTGATGAGCGGGATACTCGACAGAATCAACGGACCCGCCGACCTGAAAAAGCTGTCGGCACGGGAACTTCCCCTCCTGGCCGCCGAGCTGCGCGACGAAATCATCGCCACCTGCGCCGCCAACGGCGGCCACCTCGCCCCCAGCCTCGGGGTGGTGGAGCTGACCATCGCGCTCCACCGGGTGTTCGATTCGCCCCGGGACCGGATCATCTGGGACGTGGGGCATCAGGCCTATGCCCACAAGCTCCTGACCTGCCGCCGGGACAGGTTCGCGACGCTGCGGACCCTCGGCGGGATCAGCGGCTTTCCCAAGCGGAACGAATCTCCCCACGACGTCTTCGATACCGGCCACACCTCGACCTCGATCTCGGCGGCGCTCGGTTTTGCCGTGGCCCGGGACCTGAAAAAGGAGCGCAACAAGGTGATCGCCGTGATCGGCGACGGCTCCATGACCGGCGGCCTCGCCTACGAGGGATTGAACCAGGCCGGCCACCTGAACAGGGACCTGGTGGTGATCCTGAACGACAACGAGATGTCCATCGCCGAAAACGTCGGCGCCCTCTCCAGTTTCCTCTCCCGCACCATCACCAATGAATTCGTGCACCGGTTCAAGAAGGAGATGGAAGGCTTCCTGGAGGGGCTGGACGGCGTGGGCCAGGGGATGCTCAAGGTCGCCAAGAGGGCCGAGGAGTCCTTCAAGGGGCTGTTCACCCCGGGGATGCTGTTCGAGGCGTTCGGCTTCGAGTATATCGGCCCGATCGACGGCCACGATATCGGCCTGCTCCGGGAGACTCTGGAAAAGGTCAGGCGCTTTGACGACGCGGTCCTGATCCACGTCATCACCAAGAAAGGGAAGGGGTACCGGCCGGCGGAGGAGAATCCGTCGCTGTTCCACGGGGTGGGCCCCTTTGAGGTGGCAACCGGCAAGGTGCTCAAGGGGAAGGGGGGCGGGGCCTCCTATACCGCAATCTTCGGCGAGACCATCAGGAAGATCGCCGGTGACGACGAAAGGGTGGTGGCGATCACCGCCGCCATGCCGGACGGTACCGGACTGGCCCCCTTTGCCCGGGAATTCCCGAGCCGCTTCTTCGACGTGGGGATCGCCGAGCAGCACGCGGTGACCTTTGCCGCCGGCCTTGCCGCGGAGGGGCTGCGGCCGGTCTTCGCGGTCTACTCGTCGTTCCTGCAGCGGGCCTACGACCAGGTGTTCCACGACGTCTGCCTGCAGAATCTGCCGGTGGTCTTCGCCATCGACCGGTCAGGAGTGGTCGGGAGCGACGGGCCGACCCACCATGGGGTGTTCGATCTCTCCTACCTGCGGCATCTCCCCAACATGACCCTGATGGCGCCGAAGGACGAAAACGAGCTGCAGCACATGATCCAGACCGCCGTCGGCCACGACGGTCCGGTGGCGCTTCGCTACCCGCGCGGCAACGGTACCGGGGTCCCTCTGGACCAGGCATTCAGGACCCTTCCGATCGGCAAGGGGGAGCTGTTGCGCAAAGGCCGGGATGGGGCGATCATAGCTCTCGGCACCATGGTGGGTCTGGCACTGGAGGTCGCGGAAACGCTGGCCGCCGAAGGGATCGGGCTGGCGGTGGTGAACGCCCGCTTCGTCAAGCCGCTCGACCGGGAGCTGATTCTCGCCATGGCAGGCGAGACGGGACGGCTCTTCACCATGGAGGAGAATGTCCTCCAGGGGGGCTTCGGCACGGCGGTCCTGGAGCTCCTCGAGGAGGAGGGGGTGGAAGGGGTGGCGGTCACCCGGTTCGGCTACCCGGACCGCTACATCGAGCAGGGTGAGCAGCCGGAGCTCCGCGCCATCTGCGGCCTCGACGCGGCCGGGCTCGCAGCCGGCATCAGAAGTGCTATATTGGGGCTGACGGCTGAAGGTTCATAGTCTTCAGCCTTCAGTCTTCAACCTGAATATGATAAGATATTCGCCATGACCTATCACGATCTGCAGAAAGCCCTGGAGATCTTCGGCCTTCCGGAGCGCGCCACCCTGAGACAGGTCAAGGGGCGCCACCGGGAGCTCGTCAGGCGTTTCCACCCCGACGGGGGAGGGGAGGCCGATCCGGAGCGGATCAGGCTGATCAACGCCGCCCACGAGGTCCTCCTGGAGTATTGCGACAACTACACCTTTTCCTTCCGGGAGGAGGAGTTCTACGAGCAGAACCCCGATGCCCGCCTCCGGATGCAGTTCAGCGATGATCCCCTGTGGGGGCACAGATGATCGGACTACTGCGCCGGCTGCCGGGCAGAGCTGCAATTGCCCCCCTTTTCCTGCTCCTGTTGGCCCTCCCCCTGTCCCGCCCGTTTGCCGGCGAATCCCCTGTTGTCAATGATTCCCCCAGCGAGCTGATCCACCGGGGGGAATATGAAAAGGCCCTCCACCAGCTGCAGCGGGAATTCAGCCTGTTCCCCTACGACGAAACGGCCAGGAGAAACCTGGCAGCGGCCTATGGGGCGATCGGCAACCGGCACCTGGAGCGGAGGGAGTTCGACGAGGCGGCGGAGAGTTTCGGCCATGGCCTCGATCTCTACCCGGATCAGCATGAATTCGCCATCCTGCGGGGGATAGCCCTCTATTCCGGAAAGCGCTACGACGAAGCGGCCATCGTGCTGGAACAGGCCCGACAGGCGGCGGGGGAGAACGTCGTCATCCTCTTCTACCTGGGGCTGGTCCGTTACGACAGCGGCGATCTGGCGGGCGCTCTTGAAGTGTGGGACGCGGCGCTCGCACGCGACCCCGGCAACAGGGCCGTCCTTGAGATGGCGGACAAGGCGCGCCGGGAGTCGGCGGTGGAGTCTCCCATGAAGAAGGGATACCGCTCCATGTTCGTGATCTCCTATGACGGGGAAACCCAGTCGGACCTCGCCGATGCGGTGCTGCAGGTCCTGGAGAGCGCTTACAACCGGATCGGCGCCGATCTCGGCCACTACCCTTCGGTCCGCGTCCCGGTCATCCTCTACACCCGGAAAGACTACCGCAGCGTCACCGACAGCCCCGAATGGTCGGGGGGACTGTACGACGGCAAGGTGCGGCTCCCGATCGGCGGGGCGGTCGAGCTCACCCCGATCCTCAGGGGGGTGCTGTTCCACGAATACACCCATGTGGTGGTACGGGAACTGACCGGGGGCAACTGCCCGAGCTGGCTCAACGAAGGGCTCGCGGAAGTGGCGGGGCGCAGGGAGTACGATCCCCCCCTGGCAGCCCTGGAGGCCGCGGCAAAGAGCGGCGCCTATCTCCATTTTGCCGATCTGGAAAAGTCCCTCGCCTCGCTGAAAGCCAGGGACGCCCGGCTCGCCTACCAGCAGAGCTACGCCATGGTCAGGTTCATGATCTCCGCCTACGGCTGGCACAAGGTGCGGGATGTCCTCGTGAACCTCGGCACCGGGATGACCACCGAGGCCGCCATTGCCGCGGCGTTTGCTGATTACGGGCTGGACTACCGGGGGATCGTGCAGGAGTGGCGGGCGACGATGGCGAAGGAGTACGGGAGGTAGACGGGCGCCACGGTTGCCTTTGCCGGATCAGCTGTTAGAATTGAATATCATCGTCCCGGACTCCTGTGAAAGAGGTATTCCAACATGCTCAATACGGTTGTGCTTCATTTCAGCAACGGGGAAATACAGAAGGGGATAACGGAAGATTTCTTCCCCAACAAGGACATGTTCCATTTCAAGGAGAGGGACAAGGGCGCGGTCAGTGAGGTCCGCCTGGGCGACCTGAAGGCGGTCTTTTTCGTAAAGAGTTTTGAGGGGAATTCCGAGTACCGGGAAAGGGACGACCTGGTGAGGGTCGGCTTCGGCAAGAAGATCAGGGTCCATTTCAAGGACGGCGAGACCCGGGTCGGCTACACCCAGGGGTTTTCTTCGGAGCGGCCCGGATTTTTCGTCTTTCCCGCCGATCCTGACAGCAATAACGACAGGATCTTCGTGGTCACCGCCGCAGCCGACAAGGTCCAGTTCATCTGAAGCGAGCTGTTGCCCGGGCAACCGCGCAGAGATCCAGATATTTTTCCTTGACAGCCTTCAGTCGAAGGTTTATAAAAAGACTAAAATAGTCTTGAAGGTAACATCATGATGGAGCTTACCCGCAAGGGTGAATATGCAATCAGGGGGATCATCTACCTGGCCCAGCAGCAGCCGGGGAAGGTCTCCCTCATCAGCGAGATCGCCGAGGCGTCCGGGGCGCCCCAGAGTTTTCTCGCCAAGATATTCCAGAGCTTCGCCAAGCTCGGCATCGTCAGCTCCTTCCGGGGGACAGGGGGGGGATTCACCCTCGGCCGTTCTCCTGCCAGCATCACCCTGCGCGAGGTGGTCGAGGCGGTGGAGGGGCCGATCATCCCCAACCGCTGCCTCCTCGACGGTGGCGTCTGCGACCGGGGGAAGGACTGCAAGGTACACCCTGTCTGGCGCACGGTGCAGACCCAGGTGACACAGATACTGGAAAGCGTGACCATGGAGGAGCTGGCCCGGAAGTAGCAAATTTTTTTGTCTACAAAAAGGACAAAAAGGGTCCCAATGGTATCCTTATTGGCAGGCTCAATCAATAGTTATGGAGGAAAAACGTAATGGATGTGTTGACATTGAGCAGGCTGCAGTTTGCGCTGACCAGCGCCTTCCACTTCATCTTCGTCCCGCTCACCCTGGGGCTCTCCATCCTGACGGCGTACATGGAAACGCGCTATGTCAGGAGCGGGGATGAAACATACCTGAAGATGGTGAAGTTCTGGGGGAAGCTGTTCCTCATCAACTTCGCCCTGGGGGTGGTGACCGGCATCACCCTGGAGTTCCAGTTCGGCATGAACTGGGCCGAGTACTCCAAGTACGTGGGGGACATCTTCGGCGCGCCCCTGGCCATCGAGGCGACCGTCGCCTTTTTTCTGGAGTCGGTCTTCATCGGCCTCTGGATCTTCGGCTGGAACCGGGTTTCGAAGCGGGTCCATCTCCTCGCCATCTGGATTGTGGCGATCGCCACCAACCTTTCGGCCCTCTGGATACTCCTTGCCAACGGCTGGATGCAGCATCCGGTCGGCTATGTCCTGAGAAACGGCCGGGCCGAGATGGTCGATTTCATGGCCATGGTGACCAATCCCTACGGTCTGCTGAAGTTCGGCCACCAGCTGGTATCGGGCTACACGGTGGGGGCCTTCTTCGTCATGGGGGTCTCCGCCTGGCACCTCCTGAGGAACAACCGCCCGGATTTCTTCAGGAGATCGTTCCGGATAGCGGCCGTGTTCGGCCTTGTTTCCACCCTCCTGGTGGCGGTCATCGGTGACTTCCACGCGGTCGAGGTGGCAAAGACCCAGCCGGCCAAGTTCGCGGCGATGGAGTCGATCTGGGAGACCAGGAAGGGAGTGGGGCTGAACCTCCTCCTGATCCCGGACCCGATCAGGGAGTGCAACTCGTTTGAACAGCTCTGCATCCCCAACGCGGTGAGCCTGCTCGCCTTCCATACCCCGGATGCCGAAATCAAGGGGCTCAAGGAGTTCCCCCCCGAGTTGCGACCGCCTGTGCAGCCGGTCTTCTGGAGCTTCCGCCTGATGGTGGGGCTCGGCACCTTCTTCATCATCGCCGCCCTGCTGGCGGTCATCATCTCCCGCAGGGATGACCTGGAAAGGAACCGGCTGTTCCTGCGGATCCTGGTCTGGTCCATTCCGCTCCCCTACATCGCCAACCAGCTCGGCTGGATCGTCGCCGAGGTGGGGCGGCAGCCCTGGATCGTCTACGGGGTGCTGAAGACCTCCGACGCGGTGTCGAAATCGATCACGACCGGCCAGGTGCTAGGCTCGCTGATCGGCTTCGTCCTCCTCTACGCGGTGCTCGGGGCGGTCGATATCTATCTGCTGGCCAAATTTGCCAGGAAGGGTCCGGACGACGATCTGTCCGCGATCATCAAGCCGACATTTCAACATATTAAGGCGCAAGACCTGGGACAGGAGGCTTGACATGGAATTTCAGATTATCTGGTTCGTGCTCTGGGGAGTACTTTGGGCGGTCTATTTCATGCTGGACGGCTTCGTGCTCGGTACCGGCATGCTCCATTACCTGCTCGGCAAGAGCGACGGGGACAGGCGGGTGCTGATCAACACCATCGGCCCGGTCTGGGACGGCAACGAGGTCTGGCTGATCACCGCCGGTGGCGCCACCTTCGCCGCCTTCCCGACCACCTACGCCCTGATGTTCAGCTATCTCTACACGGCGCTCTTGCTCCTCCTGTTCGCCCTGATCATCCGCGGGGTCTCCTACGAGTTCCGCGGCAAGGTGGACAACGCGGGGTGGCGCAAGGTGTGGGACGGCGCCATCCTCCTCGGCAATTTCCTCCCGGCGCTCCTGTTCGGGGTCGCCTTCGGCAACATCTTCGCCGGCCTGCCGATGGATGCAGGCGGCTACCACGGCTCACTCCTCCAGCTCCTCAACCCGTACGGCCTCCTGACCGGCCTCTTGTTCGTCGCCCTGTTCGCGGTGCACGGCTCCCTCTACGCCGCGGTCAAGACCAGGGGCGAGCTGTCGAAAAGGTCTGCCGCCATGGCTAAGAAGCTCTGGCCGGCGCTCCTTGTGGTGGCGGTCGCCTTCCTCGGGTACACGCAGTTCGCCACCAGGCTGTACGACAACTACCTGAGCCAGCCGGCGCTCCTGGCCGTGCCGCTCCTGGCGGTGGCCTCGCTGCTGGGGATCAGGGTATTCGCCGGACGGGGGAAGCTCTTGCCTGCGTTCGCCGCATCCTGCCTGACCATTTTGCTGGTTGTCGGCACCGGGGTGATCGGGCTCTTTCCGAACCTGATCCCGTCCAGCCTCGATCCGGCCTACAGCCTGACCATCTTCAACTCCTCCTCCAGCCCCTATACCCTGAAGATCATGACCGTGGTGGCGTTCATCTTCGTTCCCATCGTCATCGCCTACAAGATCTGGGTCTACCGGATATTCCGGGCGCCGGTTAGCGAGGCGGAGGTGCTGGGGGACCGGCAGGCGTATTGAGCGCGGAAGTCTTAAGCGCTGAAGCGCGGAAGGAAAGACGTTAACTTCCCGTCTTCCAGCCTTCCGCGCTTCCGCTCTTAAAAAGTCCCCGGCAGCATCAACCGTGCTGCCGGGGACTTTTTTGGCCATGAACCTGCTTGTTTTTGGCCTTTGGTCCGGTATACTTTGTACCGTTGCGCCATGAAAGCCGTACTACGTGGAGGAGGTCGCTATGAATCACCAGGAAGGCTATGCGGATGATGTGGTCAAGGGGTTCCTCACCTGGAGCATCATCTGGGGAGTTGTGGCGGTCCTGCTCGGGGTGGTGATATCGCTCCAGCTCGCCTGGCCCCAGCTCAACCTGCCGCCGTATCTCACCTACGGCCGGCTCCGGCCGATCCACACCAATGCCGGGATCTTCGGCTGGGGGATCGGCAGCTTCATGGCCTTGTTCTTCTACATCACCCAGCGCCTGACCAGGACCAGGCTCTGGAGCCCCGGGCTGGCCAGGTTCCAGCTCTGGCTGTTCAACGTGGTGATCGCCCTGGCGGCGATCACCCTCATGCTCGGGATGAACCGTTCCAAGGAGTACGCCGAGCTGGAATGGCCGGTGGCGCTGCTGGTGGTGGTCCTCTGGGTGATCTTCAGCATCAACATCATCATGACCGTCATCAAGCGCAAAGAGGAGCAGCTGTATATCTCCCTCTGGTACATCCTGGCCGCTCTGGTCGGGGTGGCGATCCTCTACCTGGTGAACAACGTCGGCATCCCGGTTTCCCTGACCAAGTCCTATTCGGCCTATGCCGGGGCGAACGATGCCAACGTCCAGTGGTGGTACGGCCACAACGCGGTGGCGATGGTCCTCACCGCTCCCCCCCTGGCCATTTTCTACTACTTTCTCCCCAAGTCTACCGGGGTGCCGATCTACAGCCACCGGATGGGGGTGATCGCCTTCTGGAGCCTGATCTTCATGTACCTCTGGACCGGCGCCCACCATCTCCTCTGGACCCCGGTCCCGGACTGGGTCCAGACCCTGGCCATGGCCTTTTCGATCATGCTGATCGCCCCCTCCTGGGGCGCGGTCTTCAACGGCTACTTCTCCATGAACGGCCAGTGGCACCAGATGCGGGACAACTACCTGGTGAAGTTCCTCATCTTCGGCATCACCTTCTACGGCCTGCAGACCCTCCAGGGGCCGTCCCAGGCGGTGCGGACCTTCTCCGCCTTTATCCACTACACCGACTGGGTGCCGGGGCACGTCCACATGGGGACCCTGGGGTGGGTGTCGCTGGTGCTGTTCGCCGCCATCTACTACGTCGTTCCCAGGCTGTACGGCAGGGAGATCTACAGTGTCGGTCTCGCCAACCTCCACTTCTGGCTGGCGGTCACCGGCCAGCTGATCTTTTCCATCACCATGTGGATCGCCGGGGTCCAGCAGGCGGTCATGCTCCATGCCACCAACCCGGACGGAAGCCTCCACTACAGCTTCATGGAGACCCTGATCGAGCTCTACCCCTACTGGCACGGCAGGGCCGCCGGCGGCATCATCTATTTCGTGAGCCTGTTGATCTTTGTCTACAACATCGTGAAGACGACCACCAGCGGTAAGCAGATACAGGTTTCGAGTTGAGAGTTTTTGGAGTTTATCGGGTTTCAGGGTTTGTAATTCATAACTCATAACTCAAAACTCAAGACTGCCTTTACAAGGAGATGCCATGATCGAGAAAAGACCCGTCATATTGCTGCTCCTTGCCACTGCCGTGATCATGGTCGGGACGGTGGTGACCATGATAGCTCCCTTCCGCTGGATCAACGACCCGAAGCTGCGCATAGCCGAGGTCAAGCCCTACACCCCGCTGCAGCTGGAGGGGAGGGACATCTACATCCGGGAGGGGTGCAACAACTGCCATACCCAGACGGTCCGGCCGCTCCTGGCCGACGTGGAGCGCTACGGCGAATACTCCAAGGCGGGGGAGTTCGTCTTTGACCAGCCGTTCCTCTGGGGGTCGCGCCGCACCGGGCCGGACCTGGCGCGGATCGGCGGCAAGTACCCGGATGCCTGGCATTACAGGCACACGGCCGATCCCCAGTCGATGGTGCCCCGCTCCAACATGCCGAAGTACGCCTTCCTTGAGCGGCCGCTCGACACCTCCCTCACGGAGCGGAAGATGAAAGCGCTCGGCTTCCCCTATGCCCCGGCTGACATCGAGGCGGTCAAGGGGAAGAGCGAGCTGGACGCCCTGGTGGCCTACATGCAGAAGCTGGGGAGCGACATCCCCTGGCGCAAGGAGGCCCGGGCGGCCGTGGCGGGCGAGCTGAAGAATCCCTTCCAGGACGACAAGACCGTGCTTGCGGAAGGGAAGGAGATCTACGGCAGGGATTGCGCCCAGTGCCACGGGGCCGGCCTGGAAGGGGGGATCGGGCCGTCGCTGGCCGACATCGACCAGCCGGACGCCGAGCTCTTCAAGAGCGTCTACGCCGGCATCCCCGCCGGAGGAATGCCCGCCTTCGGGGAAACCCTCGGCAAGGACCGGGTCTGGAAGGTGGTCACCTTCATCAAGTATCAGAAGAGGCACTGACATGGACCTGGCGAGCGTTTATTACCTCGGCGTGACCCTTCTCCTGTTCGCCGTATTCGCCGTGATCGTGGCGCGGACCTGCAGCGGCAAGCGGCGGGAAAAGGGTGAGGCGCCCAAGCACCGGATGATGGAAGAGGACTGAAGGCAGTTTTGAGTTTTGAGTTATGAGTTTTGAATTATAACCCGAAAACCGAAACTCGAAACTCCCATGGAGGGTGTGATGGCTGAAAAAAATGACTTCGACGGCATCGGGTACCGTATCGAAAAAAAATCGCCCGGCATTTTCCGGCTGCTGTTCTGGGGGCTGGTGGCCTGGGGCGTCGCATTCATCGCCTACTACCTGTTCGGCGGCTGGAGCTCGGAAGGGGAGTTCGAGCAGAAGAAAAAGGCGAAGCAGGAGACGGTTGCCAAGGGAGTGGCGCCTGCCGGCGTCCACAAGGAAGGGAAGAAGGAAGATTACATCGCCATGGGGAAAGCCGAGTATGCCGCGCGCTGCGCCGTCTGCCACGGCCCCGAGGCGAAGGGGGGGATCGGCCCCGACCTGACCCGCAAGGAGTACAAGTACGGCAGGAGCGAGCAGGCGATTACCGCGTCGATCAGCGAAGGGCGCCCCGACGGCATGCCCCCCTTCAAGAACGAGCTCTCCCATGAGAAGATCGAGGGGCTGGTCGCGTATATCCTTTCGCTGTAATTCTTGGAAGTTTACCCCCCTTTTGTAAAGGGGACCCAAACGGCGGGCCTAAAGGGACAGGGGGGATTTAGAAACCGGCTGAGCTAATCCCCCTCAATCCCCTTTAGGCCCTTTGGGTCCTTTACTAAAGGGGGAGGAAAAAACCGCGTCATTTTGGTTTTAAGCATGTCATTCCCCCGGATCGCCCCGAAAAGAAAACTGGCCCAGTGGCTCTCCACCCTGCTGCTCCTGGTATTGCCCTTCGTCCAGGTGGGGGGAGAGTCGCTGCTGCGCCTGGACGCGGGGTCCCGCACCCTCCTCTTCTTCGGCGCCACGGTCCGGATCGAGGAGTTCTACCTCTTCCTCATCGCCCTCCTCATTTTCGTGTTCGGTTTCCTCTTCGTCACCATGGTGCTCGGCAGGGTCTGGTGCGGCTGGCTCTGTCCGCAGACCACGGTGACCGACCTGGCGGAGTTCATCGACCGGAAGATTGAAGTGCTGCTGCCGGGGAGACTCCTGGCTGTCGTCGCCAAGCAGATAGTCTATCTCTTTCTCTCCTGCACCATCGCGGCGAACCTGGTCTGGTACTTCATTCCCCCCTTCGAATTCTTCCCCCGTCTCCTTGGGGGAGAAATCGGCCTGGTGGCAGGAATTACCCTTGTCTCGGTCTCCCTTTTGCTCTATCTTGACCTGGTCCTGGTCCGCCGGGGCTTCTGCAGGACGGTCTGCCCCTACGGCCGCATCCAGCTCATGACCATGGACCGGAACACCCTCACCCTGGAGTTCGACCCTCGGCTGGCGGATCTCTGCATCCGCTGCGGTGCCTGCGTCAAGGTCTGTCCCATGGGGATCGACATCAGGGACGGGCTCCAGGTCGAGTGCATCAACTGCGGCAGATGCCTGGACGCCTGCCGGGGGGTGATGGAGAGGCGGGGGAGGGAAGGGCTGATCCATTACACCTTCGGCGCCGCGGCGCAGGGGGGAGGGCGTCCGGTGAACCGCAGGTCCCTGCTCTTCGTCGGGATCATCCTCCTCCTCTGCGTTGTCCTGGGTGTCGCGATCGCAACCAGGCGGGAGGCGACCGTCAAGGTCCAGCGGGCGGCTGGCGGTGAAGTACGGCGGCTGGCCGATGGGGGCGTAGTCAATTTTTTCACTGCCTACCTTGAAAACCGAGCCGCCGTTGCCGGCAGGTTCGACCTCTCCGTGGCGCCGGCTGCCGGTTACCGGATAGAGCTCCTCGGGCCGGTGAGGGATATCTCGCTTCCGGCCAATGCCAACCGGCGGGTCGATTTTGCCGTGAAGGTCGCGCCCGCCTTAGATACGCCCCAAGAGATCGAGCTTCGCTTGATGAGGGCTGGGAAGGTGGTGGCGGTTACATCGGCAACGCTGTTGCTGAAGTAAAAACCTTTTGTTTGGCCACGGATAAAGGCGGATAAAATCGGATAAAGTCAACATCAAGAATTTAGAAGGTTTTATCCGCAGTTATCCGCAGTTATCTGTGGCTAAGATTGGTTTAAAGGTTTTCGTTATTTTTCGGGGCAGAGGAGATAAAAATCATGAGGGATAACGATCCGGAAGCCGGCAAACCCTGGAAAATCACCCTGGCAGCGCTGGTCGGCATTTTCCTCATCGCCATGGCCGCCACCATGGTCATCGCCGCACGCAAGGTGAGCAGGGTGGTGGACCCGGATTATTACATGAATGGCCTTCACTACGGTCAGAGGGACATTAATGCAACCAGCGGAAAGCGCTGAGGTCTGTTTCCATTGCGGGGCCGGCATTCCGCACGGCATGACCGTCACAGAGGAGCGGGACGGAGAGACTCGCATTTTCTGCTGTCCCGGTTGCCGCTGTGCCTGGCTCCTCATCACCGGCGCCGGGCTGGGCGAGTTCTACAGCCGCCGCGACTGGCAGGAGCCCGGGATAGGAGCGGACGCCTTCCGGGCCGAATACCACGATGCCCAGCTCGCCCGCTTCGTCTATCCCCATGGCGCCATGAGCGCCATCGACGTGATCATCGAAGGGATCCGCTGCGCCACCTGCGTCTGGCTGAACGAGCGGATCATCGGCCGGCTCCCCGGGGTCCGGGAGGTGCGGGTCAATTACGCCACCGGTCGGGCCAGGGTGCTGTTCGAGCCGGAGGAGATAACCCCGGCGGCGATCTTCACCCGGATCGGCGAGCTCGGCTATCTCCCCCGCCCCTATACCAGGTCGGCGGCCGAGGAGAGCGCCAGCCGGGAGCGGCGCGACCTGCTGGTCCGCTTCGGCACCGCCTTCTTCCTGACCATGCAGCTGATGGCCTATTCCTTCGCCCTCTATGCCGGCTATTTCCAGGGGATCGGCGCGGAGATCAAGTCCTCCCTGCAGCTCTTCTCCTGGCTGGTCACCACCCCGGTGATCTTCTACGCGGGTTGGCCCTTTCTCCGCGGCGCCTGGCGGGGGATCGCGAACCGTGCGCCCAACATGGAGCTCCTGATCGCCATCGGCGCCCTCTCTTCCTACGGTTACAGCATCTACGCCACCTTTGCCGGCGGGGAGGTCTATTATGAGACCGCCGCCATGATCGTCACCCTGATCCTCGCTGGGCGGCTCCTGGAGAACATGGCAAAACGGCGCGCCACGCGGGGGGTCGAGCGGCTCCTCTCGCTTACCGCCGGGGAGGCGCGAAGGTTCGCCGGGGAGAGCGTGGAGACGGTCGACGTGGCGGAGCTCCGGACCGGTGACCTGGTCCTGGTCGGGCCGGGAGAGCGGTTCCCGGTGGACGGCCGGATCATCGAGGGGACGACCGACGTGGACGAGTCGCCGGCCACCGGCGAGCCGCTGCCGGTCGAGAAGGGCGCCGGGGACCGGCTGATCGCCGGCAGCATCAACCTGACCGGCGCGGTCCGGATCGTCTGCGACAGTCCGGCCGCCGACAGTTTCATCGCCCGGGTGGCGAGGCTCGTGGAAGAGGCCCAGAGCCGGCGGGCGCCGATCCAGGGGGTGGCGGACCGGGCCGCGGCTTTTTTCGTCCCGGCGGTGCTCCTCCTTGCATCGGCCACCTTCTTCTGGCAATATGTTCTCCTCGGCCAGCTCGGCGCCCCGCTGATGACCGCCCTGGCGGTGGTGGTGATCGCCTGTCCCTGCGCCCTCGGGCTGGCGACCCCCACGGCGATCCTGGCCGGGACCGGGGCCGCGGCGGCAGCGGGGGTGATCTTCAAGGGTGGCGACATCCTGGAGCGGCTGAGCAGGGTGAGCGTGGCGGTGTTCGACAAGACCGGCACTGTCACCTCGGGGAAACCGGCGGTTCTTGAGGTCCGTCCCGCCCCCGGCCTCGACCCGCGGGAGCTGATGGCCATGGCCGCCGCCGTGGAGAGCGGCTCGCTCCACCCGATCGGCCGGGCCGTCTGCGACTACGCCCGGGAGAACGAGATCGCCTTCCGGGTGGGAGAGGGGCTCACCACCGTTGCCGGCGGCGGAGTGACCGGGATGGTGGGGGAGCAGTTGGTGGCGGTCGGCAGCGCCCGCTTCCTCACCGGCTTCGGGGTGACGGGCGTCCCTGCGGAGACTGACCCCCCTCCCGGCGGCACGGTGATTTACCTCGTCGCTGCCGGCCGTTATGCCGGCTCGGTGCTGTTGCAGGACCGGCTGCGCGACGATGCGCCGGCGCTGATCGCCTCTTTCGGGAGAAGCGGGGTAAGGAGCATCCTCCTGAGCGGCGACAGCGCGGCGACGGTCCGCCTTGCCGCCGGTTCGCTCGGGATCGGCGAGGGGGTCGGCGAGATGTCCCCCGCGGAGAAGGCCCGGTTCATCGAGGAGCTGCGGGGGAGGGGAGAAACAGTGCTGATGGTGGGGGACGGCATCAACGATGCGCCGGCCCTCTCGGCAGCAGATGTGGGGTGCGCCATCGCCGGCGGGACCGACATCGCCCTGGAGACCTCCGACCTGGTGCTGGCCAGGGCCGACCTGGAAAGGCTCGCCCTTGCCCACCGGATGGCGCGCCGGACCATGGCGGTGGTCAGGCAGAACCTCGGCTGGGCGTTCATCTACAACATGGTCGGCATCCCCCTCGCCATGACCGGCCGGCTCACCCCGGTCTACGCGGCGGCGGCGATGGCCCTCAGCTCCCTCTGCGTGGTGGGGAATTCCCTGCGGATAACGGGTGTTAGACGTGGATAGCTCACTCATTACTTTAATAATACTCTCCCTCTTTCTCGGCTGCGGCTGCTGGCTGGTCTTTCTCTGGGGGGTAAAAAAGGGGGAATTCGACGACAT